>NZ_CAKRLH010000031.1 GCF_934359325.1 uncultured Porphyromonas sp. | reverse complement strand
GTGACTGTGGCGGCGGCTGTGGCAGACTACCGACAGGGAGATACCCTATTCCACCTCGTCGACTTGCCCGGCACGTACTCCCTCTCCTCCTATAGTCCGGAGGAGAAGTTTGTGACTCATCAGCTCTTTGAGACCGAGACACCGCCCGATGTGATCGTCAACGTCATCGATGGATCCAATCTGGAGCGAAACCTATACATGACGGTCCAGCTCATGGAGGCCGGGGTGCCGACCATTGTGGCGCTAAATATGTATGATGAGCTGAGGGAGAGTGGGACGAGACTCGATATCAAGGCGCTGTCGAGACGGCTCGGCATGCCGGTGATCCCGACCATTGGTCGGACCGGTGAGGGGCTGAGGGAGCTCTTTGCTACTGTGGCTCGTCTACACCGGGAGCGACTTGCGTCTGCCCATCGTCCGTCAGGTCCGAGTGTGCGGTACGAGAGCTCGCTCAGAGAGTCGATAGAGGAGGTGACTCGACTCATAGAGTCTGAGACCTCACTAGGTGATGAGACAGCCTGGCTCCGTCCTGACTTCCTCGCTATCAAGCTGCTGGAGCAGGACAAGTCCCTCAGAGACTATGTGACTCGTCGTGATCCCGCCGGCAGCCGTGTGCTGGAGCAGGTGGACGGGATTGTCGAGAGCCACGCCGGAGCAGATGAGGCTGATGGCGCACTTGAGCAGCAAGTGATCGACAGTCGCTATCGGCATATCAGGACGATACTTGACGGGATCTACATACGGCGGAGCGAGGGGCGATCCACACGGATCGATAAGCGTATCGATGACCTGGTGACTCACCGGGTGTGGGGATTCCCTATCTTCTTGCTTCTGATGTTTCTCACCTTTGAGCTCACCTTCACCCTCGGTCAGTACCCGATGGACTGGATAGAGAGCGGTATGGGGTGGCTTGGTAGTCTGCTGGAGGGGGTGATGAGCGAGGGGCCTCTGAGGTCACTTCTGGTCGACGGTGTAATAGGTGGCGTAGGTGGCGTGCTGGTTTTTCTCCCCAATATCCTCATCCTCTACCTCTGCATCAGCCTGATGGAGGACACGGGCTACCTCGCCAGGGCCGCCTTTATCATGGATCGGCTTATGGCGGCGATAGGGCTGCATGGCAAGAGCTTCGTGCCAATGCTTATGGGCTTTGGGTGCAGTGTCCCGGCGATCATGGGAGCACGCACGATCGAGAGTCCAAAGTCTCGCCTGATCACGATCCTGGTGACGCCTTTTATGAGCTGTAGCGCGCGGCTCCCGGTCTATCTCTTGCTGGTGGGGACCTTCTTCCCACGGCATGCAGGGGTGGCCCTCTTCTCCATTTATCTCCTCGGGATCCTGGTCGGTGTGCTGTCCTCCCTCCTTTTCTCCAAGGTACTCTCCATGGACGATGAGACCCCCTATGTCATAGAGATGCCACCCTATCGGGTGCCGGCTGCCAAGACCATTGCGATCCACACCTGGGAGCGGGCGCGGCAGTATCTCCAGAAAATGGCAACCACGATCCTCGCTGCGACGGTGATCATCTGGGCACTGGGCTACTTCCCCCACGTAGACAGTCTGGAGACACCTCGAGGGGAGGAGTTGGTGGCCTCCTATCTCGACCGGGTGGGACCGGATGAGGCGGCGAGCTTTGAGACCCTCACTCCGGAGCGTCAGCTACGGATCATCTCACAGGAGCAGTCATACATCGGTCGGCTGGGGAGGGCGATTTCACCGGTCTTTGCTCCCCAGCACTTCGACTGGCGACTCTCCGTATCAACGCTAACCGGTGTGGCCGCTAAGGAGGTGGTGGTGAGTACACTCGGGGTGCTCTATGTGGGGGACGAATCAGACACCTCCTCCCTCTCACAGCGACTGCAGAAGGCTACCTATGCGGATGGGAGTCCGGTGCTGACGATCCCTACGGTGGTCGCTTTCCTTGTCTTCGTCCTGCTCTACTTCCCTTGTATTGCTACATTCGTTGCGGTGGGGAGGGAGACCGGGTCCTACAAGTGGGCGGTCTTTGACGCCGTCTATGCGACGGCTGTCGCCTGGCTCCTCTCCTGGCTTGCCTACCTGCTGACGGCGCTACTTATCTGACCAGCAGGCGGCGGATCGGGTCCCGCCAGTCCTCCTCATTCTTGCAGGTGTAGGCTACCATACCGAGGGATCGGGCCATGGCGGTATTGGCGGGGCCGTCGTCGAGGAAGAGTGTCTCCTCCGGTCGTAGGGATGCCTCCTCGAGGACCCTCAGGAAGATCTCGCGCTCCGGCTTGCACATCCCCATAGTGTAGGAGGTAAAGACACGCTCAAAGAAGTCTGACAGCGGTCTGCCGGAGGAGATGAAGTCCTTGCTCTCGAAGTAGTCATACAGCAGGGGATTGGTATTGGAGAGCGCCAGTACCCGATAGTGCGGTGCGATCTCCTCCTCGAGGAAGGTGAGCTTCTCCTCACAGACGCGCTTGAGGAAGCCAAGCAGGGCCCACCGGAGCTGCTCTATGGTGATCTCTCTGTGGTAGGTCTCGGAGAGATGGTGCGCAAAGTCCTCCGTGCTGATCCGCCCGCTCTCGTAGTCGAGGAAGCCGCCGGTCTGGCGGTAGGCATCCAGCATCTCGTCTGCATCCTTTACTCCCAGCTCTCTCAGCCGATCGACAGCGACTGACCTGTGGAGGTCTATCAGTACTCCTCCGACATCAACTAATACGTTCTTAATCATCTTTCTCTTCCTTGTGTTACGAGTGCAATGATAGACAAAAATGGCGAACTCCCCGACTTTGTCTCCCCTTAAATGGCTACATTTGTCTCAAAGGAACTAAGTAAAACGATTTTTCTTATGAAAACATTAGTTGTTGTGGGACATCCCCATCTGGTGGAGTCCACCGTGTCAAGGGGCTGGGTCGAGGGCCTGAGAGCGATGAATGATCCCGACCTCACCATCCACTGCCTCGCCGATGCCTGTGGGTCGGGCATGACCTTTGACGTGGAGGCGGAGAAGAAGCTGCTCCGTGAGGCGGATCGGGTTATCCTGCAGTTTCCTCTCTACTGGATGTCCGTCCCCGGCGTGATGAAGTGCTGGATCGATCAGGTCTGGGGCGCCGGATCGGCAGCCGGTGGAGAGGGCACCCTCGACGGAAAGCTGATTGACCTCGCCACCTCTGCCGGTGTCCCCTCGGAGGAGGTCTACGGAGAGGACGGACTGCAGGGGCTCTTTCTCCCCATCATTAGCAGCATTGACTATGCGGGAGCAAGGTTTGGGCGCATATTCTCCTTCTTCAGTGCCGATGCCGAGGACGTCAGTGAGCGACTCCCGGAGAGCGTTGAGTACTACAAGCAGTTCTGCACCGAGTGACGAGCGATGAGCGGAGGTAAGGACAAGGTGGTCTACGTCTGCAGCAACTGCGGCGAGGACTTCCCCAAGTGGCTGGGGCGCTGTCCCTCCTGTGGGGAGTGGGATAGTCTCAAGGAGTTTCGCGTCCGGGATGATCTCCCGGGGGTGAAGATCCGAAGCGATCGCACGGAGGGAGGACACCGGCCGGTGCCGCTCTGTGAGGTCTCGCCCGAGAGTGCTCCGCGTATGGATATGCGTGATGGTGAGCTTAATCGCGTCCTCGGCGGGGGACTCGTCAAGGGATCCCTCGTCCTGATGGGCGGTGAGCCGGGCATCGGCAAGAGTACCCTTGTCCTGCAGAGCGTGCTGCGCAATCCCGACATCACCACGCTCTACGTCAGCGGGGAGGAGAGTATGGGGCAGATACGCATCCGGGCGGAGCGTATCACCGACGCCTCGTCGATCTCACGATGCCTCCTCTACTCGGAGACGGACGTCGAGACGATCATCGAGACCGCTCAGTCCTCACGCCCCGACCTACTGGTCGTCGACTCCATCCAGACGATGCGAACCTCCCGAAGTGAGTCTGCTCCCGGTAGCCTTGCGCAGGTGAGGGAGTGTACGTCAGCGCTGATGGCTTTTGCGAAGCATACCAATATCCCGGTGATCATCATCGGCCACATCACCAAGGATGGTGAGATCGCCGGACCAAAGATCATGGAGCACTTAGTCGACACCGTTCTGCGCTTTGAGGGCGACCGAAACCACCAGTATAGGATCCTCAGGTCTCTGAAAAATCGCTTCGGCAACACCTCTGAGATCGGCCTCTACGAGATGAAGCAGGAAGGGCTCCGGCAGGTAACCAATCCCTCCGAGATGCTCCTCTCCGGGAGCGACCAGGGCCTGAGCGGGATCTGTATCGGCGTGACCATGGAGGGGATACGCCCACTCTTAGTGGAGACTCAGGCATTAGTCTCCTCAGCGGTCTACAATTATCCTCAGCACGCTGCCACAGGGACTGACCTCCGCCGTGCCAATATGCTCCTTGCTGTGCTGGAGAAGCGAGCCAACTTTAAGCTTGTGCAGAAGGATGTCTTCCTCAATATCGCAGGCGGGCTCTACATCACCGACCCGGGCATCGACCTCGCCATCCTCTCTGCCGTACTCTCCTCCAGCCTTGACCTCCCGATCAGTCGAGAGATATGCGTCACCGGTGAGGTAGGTCTGAGCGGTGAGGTGCGCGCTGTGTCTCGTATTGCTCAGCGTGTCGCCGAAGCGGAGAAGATCGGCTTCCGTCAGATCATCATCCCTCAGGACAATGCCAAGAGCCTTGATCTCAGCAGGAGCTCCTCCATAAGAGTCGTGCCGGTCAGTCGGGTGGATGAAGCCTTTAGATACCTATTTAAGTCGTAATGGATCGTCGTCCCATCGCTAATCCTCTCGCTCGTCCGCTCTACGTGATGGCTAAGCCGGCCGGGTCGCTCTGCAACCTCGCCTGTACCTATTGCTATTATCTCGAGAAGAAAGAGCTCTACCGTGACGTGGCATCGCCTCAGAGCCAGCAGATGAGCGATGAGGTGCTGGAGCGGTATGTGCGTGAGTACATCGGCAGCCAGTCCACCGGAGAGGTTGTCTTTACCTGGCATGGTGGCGAAGCACTCCTGCGCCCTCTTTCTTTTTATCAAAAGGCGGTTCGGCTCCAGCGCAAGTATGCCGGAGGGCACCGAATCATCAATACGCTTCAGACCAATGGCACTCTGCTCAATGATGAGTGGTGTCGATTCTTCAAGGCTAACCACTTCCTCGTCGGCATCTCCCTCGATGGAGAGCGTGCCTATCACGATGCCCTAAGGCGCACCCCGAGCGACAAGCCCTCCTTTGATCGCGTGATGCGTGGGGTGCGACTGCTGCAGAGGCACGGGGTGGACTTCAATATCTTGGCAGTCGTCAATGCGCTCAATGCCGATGATCCCGAGGGGTTTTACTCTTTCTTCAAGTCCATTGGCTGCCACTACATACAGTTTGCCCCCATTGTGGAGAGGTACCATGCGGATGGTCGCTTGGCGACTGTCGGGGAGCCTGATGAGGAGAGTCAGTTGTCCTCCTTCTCAGTCACACCCGAGCAGTGGGGAGACTTCCTCTGTGGTCTCTTCGATGTCTGGGTGAGGGACGGTGTGGGAGAGTACTTTATCCAGCTCTTCGATGCTACGCTCGCCAATTGGATGGGTGTCCAGCCGGGAGTCTGCACGATGGCGAAGTACTGCGGTCACGCCGGAGTGATGGAGTACAATGGCGATGTCTACAGCTGTGATCACTTCGTCTTCCCGAAGTACAAACTTGGGAATATCCACTCTAGAACGCTGATAGAGATGATGTACAGCCCAAGACAGCAGAGGTTTGGAAGGGATAAGTACGATGCCCTACCGAGGCAGTGCCGGGAGTGTCCCTACCTCTTTGCCTGCTGGGGCGAGTGTCCCAAGAACCGCTTCATCAAGGACGAGTACGGGGAGCCGGGGCTCAACTACCTCTGCCGCGGGTTTTACAAGTTCTTTGACCACGTTGCGCCCTATATGGATTACATGCGGAGCCAGCTGGAGCAGGAGCAGCCCCCGGCCGCAATCATGGACCTCCTCCGCCGCGACCCCCACCACTTCGAGGATAGATAAAGAAGAAAAGAGCTCAGGCGGACATCCGCCTGAGCTCTTTGTCGTCAATAGTAGCGAGAATGGGGCACGATCCCATGACCTCAGGATTATGAATCCTGCGCTCTAACCAGCTGAGCTACCTCGCCATCCTTCTTTGTGGTCGCAAAGGTACGAAATTTTGCCTGCATGGCAAGCCCCTCTCGTCAAACTTTTTCCTCTAGTGTTGCACTTCGAAGTTGAACCTAGGGGCTGACATTTTTGAGTTTTACAGTAATGGATCTGATGCTTGTCAGAGAGGCTGATCCTATAAGGACGGGCAGTTTCTCTATAAATAACGGTCATCTCTAGTGTGGCGTCGGCCCGCAAGCGGTCAAGTTTCGGAGTGAACTCTCGTACATTGGTCTACGACACTTCGTGGCTCGACCGATGCCTAAGAATTAATCCGAGACCTCGCCTCCTTGAGGCGCACTGAGAGTTAGGGGTGGGGATCTCCGGCGCCGGGGAGTATCGTATTGAGCTGGATAGACTTCAGTGAATTCTAAACCCGATATTAGAGATCACTAAACCCGGTAATAGTGATGACTAAACCCGGGTTTAGTTTGGGAGGGCAGGGCTGACGCATCTGCGCTATACAGTAAGCTATCTGATGCCCGTCAGAGAGGCTGATGCTTAGGCAAGCGGATGGGTGGTCTCTCTTATCAAGACCATTTTGCAAAGGTCTTGTATTAGATGTAATGTGTTGCTACATTTTGAGAGCCAGTGTGCTGGATTATTTTCCATTCTCCGTATGGAGTTCTGAGGTTTTTTGTGTTGCTTTTCCGCTAGGACGACTCCTAGCGCTCGAGCGTGGGTGGGGCAAAATAGATACCTTTGTCGTGACATAGCATGAAGGACTTATCGACCGTCAAATGAAACCTTACACCGCAACATTCTCTCCCTATCAGTCGTTTACCAGAGATCAGTGGAGCAGCTTGGACAGCCATCCTGACTTCCCTTTCTCTGAGATAGATGTGAGCAAGCTCCATGCGATGAATGAACCGCTTACAGTGGAGGAGATCAGCGACATTTATCTCCCTATGTGTCGCTTCCTGGAGATAAACATTATGCACCACAAGAATCTGCAGAGCGACTATGGGGAATTTTTCCATCGACAATTTCAGACCGTCCCCTACGTCATCGGGATCGCCGGAAGTGTGGCTGTGGGTAAGAGCACGACCGCGAGGGTCCTGCAGAAACTTCTGTCGATGAATGAGGAGACGCCAAAGGTCTCGCTCGTGACGACTGATGGCTTCCTCTATACAAATGCTGAGCTGGAGCGTCGCGGTCTGAGCGACCGAAAGGGTTTCCCCGAGAGCTACGATGTGATGCGCCTGCTCAACTTCCTTGCGGCGGTCAAGAGTGGTCGTCGCCACTTGCCGTCTCCTAAGTACTCTCACCTCTTCTATGACGTCATCCCTGATGAGTATGACGATGTCGATCAGCCGGATGTGCTGATCATCGAGGGGATCAATGTCTTGCAAGCGAGTGTGGATGCCTCCCGGGCTCGTCGGTCGGTCTTCGTCTCAGACTTCTTTGACTTCTCCATCTATGTCGATGCGGATAAGTCTGCGATCCGCCGGTGGTATGTGGACCGCTTTATCAAGCTACAACAGACGGCGTTTCGGAATAAGGACTCCTACTTCTATCGCTACGCTGATCTCACCAGAGAAGAGACGATCGGTCTGGCAAATAAGGTGTGGGACGATATCAATCTGATCAATCTCGTCCAGAATATCGAGCCGACGCGCTTTCGCTCCAATCTCATCATCGAGAAGAGTGACGATCACAGCGTGCGGAGCATCTGGCTGAGGAAGGTGTAGGGCAGTAGGACTATACGAGCAGAGCCTCCGACGTAGACGCTTGTCCCATCGGAGGCTCTGCTCGTAGTAAAGTGATACGCTATTAGTCCATCTTGGTCCCAAATGAGAGATCGCCGGCATCACCCAGTCCCGGGACGATGTAGGCGTGCTCATTGAGCTTATCATCGAGTGCTGTAATCCAGAGGGTGGAGTCCTCAGGGGCGTGCTTACAGAGCATATCTACTCCCTGCCGGCTGGCGATGATCGCTGCAAAGTGGGTGGTGGCAGGCTGTCCCTTGGTGAGGAGAGCATTGTAGGCCAGCATCATCGAGCTACCAGTGGCGAGCATAGGGTCGGCAAGGATCAGTGTCCGTCCCTCAAGAGAGGGCGAAGCTAAGTACTCGATGTGTACGTCAAATCCCAGCTCACTATCGCCACCCTCCTTGCGGTAAGCGGAGACGAAAGCGTTGTCAGCCTTGTCGAAGTAATTGGTCAGTCCGATCTGCATGGGTAGCCCGGCACGAAGTATGGTGGCGACGACTACCTCCTCCGTAGGCAGGTACATATCCTTGGTTCCAAGGGGCGTGGTCACCCTCTTCTCGGTGTAGTCGAGTGTCTTACTGATCTCATAAGCCATGATCTCGCCGAGGCGCCTGGCATTGCTCCGGAAGCGCATCGAGTCCCCATGGATATTGACATCTCTCATCTCTGCGATGAAGCGATTGATGAGGCTGTTTTGCTCTGATAAGTTTACTACTTTCATACTCTTAGCTAACTATTTTTCCTTCCTCTTTGCTCCCTGATAGAGGGCAGAGAGGTGCATGATATTGTCTACATACTTGACTGTCTCCGAGCCGCGAACATAGCCGTACTTGGCCACTGGGTCATTGAAGTACTTCGGCGTGCTCTTAAGGAGGAGGTACTCCCTAACACCACCCTCCCAGACACTGTCCGGAGCACTATACTTGCGTGCCAGACGCATCGCATCCAGGACGTGACCGTAACCGGCGTTGTAGGCGGCGAGGGTGAAGCACTCTCGCTCATGGGTGTCCCTGATGTTGCTGAAGGACTTTTCATTGTCCCTAAGGCAATCGACCGCCACACGCACTGCTGTCAGAGGGTCCAGCAACTGATCGCTGCTCACCCCGTAGGCCCGCCCGGTGGCAGGCATTACACCCATGAGACCTCTCGCACCCGATCGAGCTACAACGTCCGGGATGAAGCGGGACTCTGTGAAGGCGATCGCAGCGAGATAGCTCCAGTGCCAGCCCAGACGCTTTGCCTCTTGCATGAATATCTCATCATAAGGTGAGATCGCACCCGGTCGGATAGTAGGGGTAGGAAGTGGGGATCTGAGGCTCCTGAAGTAATTGCCACTCTCAATCGTGAGTAGGCGGTCGAGATCCTCCTCTTCCTCCTCAGGAGAGGAGGAGAAGAAGCGGCTGATCTGCTCGGTAAGACTCTGATTCCCCTTATGAAGCATCCAGCTGTACCGCAGTGGTACGCTGATGCGAAGCTCAGTGTCGAGGGTGGGGTGGTGACGCTGAAATAATCCGGCGAGCCGGGTGTCTACTGCTGCGTAGCGGATAGAGTCCTCCTGGTCAGCGACCGACTTGATCAGGTCCACATCACCCAGTGAGTCGACCGGCAGGATATGGAGGGAGTCCAGGGCTGCCTCAGCAACGATCTGCTTTAGCCGCATCTCTGCCGGGCTACTGGAGGAGACGTAGATCGACTTTCCATCGAGGTCGCCCACCCTTCGGAGGAGTGGGGCAGTGGATCTATTTTGCACCACTACTAAGGCGATCGTATCCACAGTGCCAGCAAAGTTATACGACTGGCTGAGCTCGGAGGTCATAGCAAAGGGTGTGATGGAAAGGTCTATGGCTCCAGACGAGATCCATGCCATAAGGCTATCCCTGCTACCGGTGACCCTGATGTCGAGCTTGAGCTTATTAGCCTCGGCGAAGCGAGATACTTTCTGATACTCGAGACCGAAAGGCTCTCCTCTGTAGAAGTAAAAGTCCGTAGGGGAAGTGACCGTCCCTACTCGGAGCGTATCGCTGGCGATGATTTCGCTCCACTTACGATAATTAACGAGCTCCGACTCTCTCTCCTTCCTTGTCTCAATGCAGGACGACATCATCCCAATGAGAAGGAGCAACAGCGGAGTGTATCGTGAGAGGAGCCCGGACATATTACTTGACGTAGAGCACCAGCCCCTTGAGATACTCTCCCTCGGGGTGATAAATATTCACCGGATGATCCGCTGCCTGAGTAAGGCGGTGGAGGATCCTTACCTCCCGCCCGGCTTGCAGGGCAGCGGTAAATACTGCTTCCTGAAATTTCTCCGGGCTAACCACCTGCGAGCAACTGAAGGTGAATAGCAGGCTCGAGGGGGCAATCTTCTGGAGAGCTATACGATTGAGTCGTCGGTAGCCATTTAGTGCGCGTGAGAGGACGCGTCTATTCTTTGCAAAGGCGGGCGGATCCAGCACCATCAGGTCGTACTCTCCCCCCTGTAGTCCTTCTAAGTAGCCGAATGCATCGGTGGCGATCTCCTCGTGGGTATCGTCCCTGCCGGGGAAGTTGAGCTCCATATTCCTTGCCGTCAGGTCTATGGCGCGCTCCGAGCTATCTACCGAGACCACTTGCTTAGCCTCTCCCAGCATGGCAGCGAGGGAGAATCCTCCCGTGTAGCAAAACATATTGAGCACCTTACGTCCCTTAGCATACTGTCTCAGCAGCGAGCGGTTGTCTCTCTGATCTAAGAAGAAGCCGGTCTTCTGTCCCTTGACAACGTCGAGGTAAAACTTCATCCCCCGCTCGTCGATCACCACATGCTGCTCCTTCGGTAGAGTTCCCATTAGCAGTTCGTCGATCTCCCCCTCTATCGGAGCACTTGCCGACAGCGTCTCAGCGCTCTTGTAGTAGACCACCTGTAGGCGACTGCCGAGTACAGCGGACATCGCCTCTGAGATCATGTGCCTCTGTCGGTGGATGCCGAGCGTATGAGCCTGCATGACAGCGATAGTGTCGTACAGGTCGATGATCAGTCCTGGGAGTCCATCGCCTTCGCCATAAACCCAGCGGAAAGCGGCGTGCTCTCTCGCCAGGCCAACAACCTCCCTCACCTCGAGAGCCTCCCTCAGTCGCCGGGTCCAGAATGCTTGATCAATCTGCTCGGATACATCGAAAGTGAGGATCCGTATCGCAATATTCTCAGGGGACCAGTAGCCGCGGGCGACAAAGTCATCCTTGGAGCTCCTGAGCTCAACCACGTCTCCTTCCATCAGCCCGTCAGTATCTCTCCTGTCTAGTGCTCCTGAGAAGACCCAGGGATGGCGGCGCTCCATCGGCTCATCTTTGCCGGGGCGTAAGTGGAGTATCGGTATGGTGTTGTTGGTAGTCATGAGGAGAGTTATTTGTCGGTGGTTTTACTTTTTACTTTTGCCCTCCTGACCTTAGCTTTGACCCTGCGCTTTCGTGTCCTCGCAGTGGGCTCTTTCTTCTTAGGCTTGGGCGTCCTTACGGTTGGTCCCACTTTCTTCTCAATCATAGAGGGCTTGACGTAGTCCTTGAGCCCATCGTAGATCAGCAGACCGGCGTAGGCATCGAGTGCGGCATAGTTTTTCTGCGCCTCCGACAGTTTCTCGCTCTCCCAATTGGTGAGTCGCTGGCTCTTTGAGATGCGCTTGTCGTAGAGTAGGGCGTAGAGCTTGGAGAGCGAGAAGACCTTAAGCCCAGCGGCCTTGGCTGTCAGCTGTAGCTCAAGGACCTGATGGCACTCTAGGCCATGGTCTTTCCTCAGACCGAGGGCGTCATCGTGGATAGACACCCCCACGAGGAGCGTCTTGTCGTCTGCAAGAACGCGTGCTACGGGGGCAAGGCGTGATGCCTTGTCCTCCTTGCCGTCAAAGGTCAGGAGCTTGATGATTACTGATCGCTCGTGATCGGAGAGCTGGAGTATGGAGACCTTGTTCCCCTCGCCCTTATGAAATGAGGGCTTAGTCTCTGTGTCAAGACCGAGGACGGCAGCCCTCGAGAGCGCATCCATGACGCTCTCTATCTCTTCGTCCGAGCACGAGGCGTCAAGGATCGTGACCGGCACCGGAAGCTCCTCCGCCTCCAGCTCCCCGAGCTCTTCCTTGGTGATGGTGGTCCGATCTAAAGGCATATTACTCGTCATGGCTCAATAGGTCATCCTCATCGTCCGGCATCTCCAGGGGCATAAAGTCCGGATCGCTGAGTAGGAGGTGGAGTCGTCTGAGCACGGCTGCAAGCTTCTCTCCCCACTCGTGGTCAAAGGCGTACCTCGCCTCGGCAATGGACTGGACCATTGTCTCCTCATTTTGCTGCCTATAGACCCAGACGATATCGGCGAGAGCCTGGAAGAGGTCGGCAAGCAGCTCACTGAGACTGACGTTGATCGGACGCTCCGAGTATTGCATCTGCTCATTGAGTGCATCGGGGAATAGATCACGGTCGGCAAAGAATCGCTCGTAGCGTCGTCTCACCCGTTCGTAATCCTCTTCCTCGACTAAATGTTCCAGCTCGCCAAAGAAAAGCGATGGATCCAGATCCGGAAGTCTCGTTGCTGCGGCATACACTGCTGCCAGTGTGTCTCGGCACTCACGCACCGTCTCCCTCGTCCATCGAGGGGTGACCTCGGGATCGAGCAGAGCGAGGTAATTCATGCTCTGCTGGATAAAGTCCAGTGTCTCCGGACTGTAGATGAGTGTCATATCTCC
>NZ_CAKRLH010000030.1 GCF_934359325.1 uncultured Porphyromonas sp. | reverse complement strand
GTAATAGAGAAAACTATAGTCGGTAATAGTCGACACTAAACCCGGTAATAGAGAAATCTAATACCGGGTTTAGAAATAGCGGCTCGCCATCCGCTGACAGCCAGCCTGAAGTGCTGTCTCTTAGCAGGGGTGACGCATTTGAGCCTTAAGGCAAAGAAGTGAAGATCCCTGTCGCTGTGCAATCCTGTCGACTAATCCCAGCCCTGCTGCTACCGCATGCCGATCCCGCAGGGGCGAAGCCCCGGAGGGATCATCGCTTTTTAGACCGGGTGTCGAGGCACTTAGTGCCGAAGACCCCGGGAAACGATGACGTATTCAAGGTATACGACCCCGCCAGGGCGTCGCACATACCAGTCAGTCAATCAGTACGTCACCCTTGGTACTCTCTGGCTCTCCGCCGCCACGGGTCAGCTTTTTGTACTACTTTTGTGTATAATGTATCGGGAGAGGACACCCCATAGACCACCTTACGATGAAGATGATCCGAAATGTCGTATCTGCACTGGCACTGACTCTGCTACTTCCACTCGGGCTGACCGCCGGGGTGGGTATCATCACCATCGAGGCATCCAAGTATGGTGTCCTCCCGGGACGAACTCATGACAGCGGTCCCAGACTGACCGCCCTCCTGAGGGAGGCGAGAGCCCTCTCGGAGCAGGGCGACAGCTTAGTGATACACTTTGCGCCGGGGGAGTATGCGGTCCATGAGAAGTCACTGCCGCGGAAGACTATCTTTATCTCCAATCACGACCACCACGAGGAGAGAGCGGTCGCGCTCCTCCTCCGACAGCTCAGGCATACCCGCATAGAGGCGGAGGGAGTCACGCTCCTTGCCCACGGCCGTCTGCTGCCGGTGGTGGTGAGCGACTGTAGCGACCTGACCATCTCCGGCCTGACGATAGACTACCCCGAGCCGACGCTCTCTCAGCTGGAGATCCTCTCCATCGATGGGGACGAGGTGGTGGCGCGACTGCCGAGGGAGAGCCGCTTCAGGATCGATGAGGGGCGGAGAGTGGTGCTACTGGGCGAGGGACAGGAGACTGCCGTCGGGTCGACGCTTCCCTTCTCCTCCGATGGGCATATGAAGCCGGGGCGGGCGGATGTCCCCTTTGACCCCCTATCGATCAGCCGCCTGGACGACCATCGCCTGAGGATCAAGGGCTGGGCGGAGTCGCCTCATCTGTCTGTCGGGGACCGGTATGCGCTGAGGAGCTGGGCTCGTCCCACCCCGGGGATCACGATCACCGACTCGGAGAGGATCAGCCTCCTGGGGGTGACGATCCACTTCGCTGACGGGATGGGGCTGGTGGCTCAGGATACGAAAGACATCACGCTGGATCACTTCGCCGTCAGGAGGCGCGAGGGGAGCGAGCGGTACTTCACGACGCAGGCGGATGCCACCCATTTCTCTAATTGTCGCGGAGAGATCCGCTCACAGTATGGGCTCTACGAGGGGATGGCAGACGATGCGATCAATGTCCACGGCGTCTATCTCCGGATCGACAGCCTCCTCTCGCCGACGAGGGTGCTTGCCACCTTTGCCCACCCACAGGCGCTCGGTCTCACCTGGGGTGCGGAGGGTGACTCCGTCCGGCTGATCGACCGGGAGACGCTGCTCCCGCTGATGACCACCACGATCAGCCGGATCACCACCACTGACCCGGAGCATAAGGTGATTGAGCTGGCCGACCCGATACCGGAGAACGCCTCGGCGGAGATGGCGGTGGAGAATTACTCCGCCATGCCGTCGGTGCTCTTTGCGCACAATACCGTCCGGGACAATCGCGCGAGGGGGGCGCTCTTCTCCACTCATCGGCGGGTGGTCTGCCGGGACAACCTCTTTGACCACACCCACGGCAGTGCCATCCTCCTCTGCGGAGATGCCAATGGCTGGTACGAGAGCGGTCCCTGCGAGGAGGTGTGGATCACCGGCAATCACTTCGTCAATGCCCTCACGGCGCGGTACCAGTTTACCGAGGGCGTGATCTCGATCTTCCCCGTCCTGAGGCGGGTGGTGGAGGGACAGTACTACCACGGGCGAGTGGTGGTGGAGGGGAATACCTTCGACATCTCTCCCTCGCCACTGCTCTATGCGCTCTCGGTCAGGGAGCTGATCTGGCGGGACAATCAGGTCCGTCCCACCGGCGATCACACCCCTCTCTTCGACGACCCGGCCTCCCGCCTGATCAACGTAGGCCGCACCAGCTTTGCCCCTTAGCCCACCCTGCACTTGCGGGGGTTTTGGAGATGCGGTGATTATTTAGTACCTTTGCACTACGAAAGGGAGGAAAGATATATCGCGGGGTGGAGCAGTGGTAGCTCGCTGGGCTCATAACCCAGAGGTCGCAAGTTCGAATCCTGTCCCCGCAACTTTCTGGTAGTACGACTGTCTTAGTAAGGCAGTCGTACTTCTTTTATGTACCCCCCTCAGTCGTCTCTGAAGAGGATCAGGAGCTTACGGTCCCGCTCGCCCAGTGTGGTGGCGAGGAGGAAGTACCGGTCACTCTCGTCGGTCCGGAGGCGTCCCCTGAGCTCCTCAGCAGTGAGCGGGAAGTGACGCGACATGACCGAGAGGGCGGGGAAGCGCTCGAGGAGGGACTTCAGCGCCTTCCCCTTGAGGACAGACTTGCTGTATGGGATCTCCCCCAGCACCCTGTAGCTCTTGTAGAGCGGGTCGGGGGCCGGCTGGGGAGAGGTGTAGAGGTGGGTATTGGGTCCAAGGAGACTGATGCCCTGCTCTGCGGCGATGAGGTGGTAGGCTCCGCTCTTCATCAGCACCGGTCGGGGGATATGGATGTAGCTCTCTATCTGAGTGGCATAGGGTGTCTCTGCGGTGAGCGAAGTGGGGAGGGGGTAGCTCCGGCTCGTCACCTCTCCCTGCCGGTCGACGATGGAGAGGTGGATCGTCACCGGTGAGGTCGCCGGCTGCATGGAGAGGTCGAGGAGCAGCTCCTTGACCTCGTCCCCGACCTGGAGGATGTGCAGATCCGTGCAGGTAGGCAGCTGCTCGAGCAGCCAGTGGATGTCCAGCATGGGGGAGAGCTTGAGGAGCAGGCGCCCGCCGTAGTCCAGCTCCTGCAGGCGTGAGAGGATCTGCAGAGGCGCGGGGGTGTAGTCTGCCATGCTGCTCAGCCGTCGACCGGGGTCCGCCATGTCCCGCCGTGCCGGATCGGCGTAGACAAGCGTGATGCCATCGAGCAGAGTGTGATCGAGCCGTGCGAGGGCGTCTCCGCAGGTGACCGTCGCACGGCCCGGAGGCAGCAGGCGGGAGAGATTGTACTCCAGTGCCAGGGCCATCTCCGGCTCGATCTCGAGGACCTCACTGTGCCGGGTGACACTCGCCATGGCGGCGGTATCGATCCCCAGCCCTCCGGTCATATCCAGGATACGATCGGAGGGGGAGAGGAGCCGTTGCTTGTACCGTGCCGCCGGTTCGCTGCTGCACTGCTCGAAATTGACCCGCCGTGGGATGTATCCCCCACACTCCAGGAAGTGGGGGATCTTCTTCGCCATCTTATCCAGAAGGGACACCTGCAGAGCCACTTGAGACCTGACCTGTGGGTCGAGGTCACTTCGCTCGAAGAGTATCCGATCGGGCGGGCGATCGGCCCACTGCCGACTTAGTGCGACCACGTGTCCGATCTCCTCAGGAGAGATCATCCAGGACCCTTTCTCCATAGTCTCAGGCAGTGTCTGATCTCGAGAGGGCGACTTAGGGCTCTATGAGCGGGAGGTCCTGTAGGCCGATGGTGTAGAAGACGAGGGACATTTCCTCGTCTTCCTCAGCTATGTAGCCGATGGTGTGGTCGTCGATCATCATCGCCTCGGTGTAGGCACACCAGCCGGGCGTGAGGAGGACGCCGTCGTCCCAGCCCTTCTCCTCACTCCAGGTATAGAGTCGTCCGTTACGACGTCCGGGACCGGAGGGGAGGGTGTGCATCAGGCGCATGCCGTCGGCGGGAGAGGTGAGGAAGGGGGCGCCATTGCAGGCGACATCGTGCAGACCGGCGTAGCGATCTGTCTGCTCCCAGGTGATGCCACCGTCGTTGCTGACAGAGAATATCCGGTCGCCGCGGCGGGGATTTCGGATGCTCATCAGGAGGGAGCGGTCGGGCATGACGATCACCTTGGACTCATCGCCACGGTCGTAGGCGGGCTCGGAGACCTGCCAGGTCTCGCCCAGGTCGTCGCTGTAGACGAGACGGTTGTCGAAGGCGCGGCGCTCAGGATCCCACATAGCGGCGACATACATGATGCGTCCGTAGCAGGCGGTGGCGCCATGTCCTGCGGCGATGAAGGAGGCGGAGTACTTCCGGCGATCCGGATCGGGGCAATTGGTTCCGTAGAGCTGTGGCTGCATGGTGTGCGGCTCGCTCCAGGTGCGGCCGTCGTCGCTGCTCTCCATGACGTACTGCGGCATCGGCTTGTCTGCCGTGGAGCCCCAGAGGCCGGGACCTCCGATGAAGGTGATGATAAGCTTCTCTCCATGACGGGTCTCGACGATGCAGATGTCACCGTAGCCGGCTCCCCTACCCTGTCCGCGGAGGATGATCTCGGGATCGGACCAGGTCTTGCCATTGTCCTCACTTCGACGCAGGATCAGGTCGATGTCCTCAGGGATGTCGGTCTGATTGTATTTCCTCCTGTCTGCCAGGGCGAGAAGGGTCCCCTTGGAGGTCTTGATGAGAGCCGGGATGCGGAAGTTGCGCGAGCCGGTGTCTCCTGGGACGAAGAGGGGCGTGTAGGTGCGCCAGCGCTGACGGGAGATCTCCTCACCCACCTGCTTGAGGGGATAGCTCCGACCATTGATGGAGACAGAGACGATCTCGCCTCGGAGCTTGTCGGGGGAGTAGAGGGGATCCTCCGCCACGTCGGCGGTGAGGTAGAGGATCCGCTTGTCTGTCGTGAGGCGGGCGCTACTCTTCCCTATCAGCGGGACCGCTTCGTAAGAGACTCGACCCTTGTAGTCGTCGAGATCGCGAACCACGAGGCTGTCGCTGGCGAGTACTTCGCATCGCTCCACGAGTCGCCGGGTGCGGGGGTCGAGGCGGTAGGTGATGTCGACGCGACCGCTCCGGGGGAGGACGATGGCGGCGAGCGTTCGTCTCGTCTGGCCGCTCATATAGCCGTGCCGAGAGCCGATCACGGTGACCGAGTCGGTCTGGGCATGGGCGAGCGAGCCGAGGAGGATCAAGGCGAGGGTATAGATGATCTTACGTGTCATGGGAGTGATGGTGAAAATGAGGATTAGAAGGGGTATCCGACGGCAAGATGAAGTGCCAGTGGTAGATTGTGCTTATCCCCCAGAGTATTGAAGTACTGTCCTCCGGACCGATCGGGTCTGTGGAGAGCGACACCGAGGTCCAGACGGACCACCAGCATCGAGAGGTCGTAGCGAAGTCCCAGCCCCGTGGAGAGTGCCACATCCTGTAGGAAGTGCCGGGTACTGATGGTGGCATCGGGCTTGGACGGGTCCTCGCGGAGGAGCCAGATATTCCCCGCATCGACAAAGGTCGCCACCTCGAGGTCGCCGACCACCTTTGCCCTCAGCTCCATATTGGCCTCCAGTCGCAGGTCTCCCGTCCGGTCGAGGAAGGAGAGTGGCGAGGGTGTCAGAGGACTGTAGGCTCCCGGACCGAGGGTGCGGACATTGAATCCTCGTAGGCTATTGGCACCTCCGGAGTAGAATTGCTCCGTATAGGGTGCGACGGTCTGATTGCCGTAGCTGTAGATGGCTCCCCCATAAGCGCGCGTGGCAAGCGAGATGGCGGAGCTGATCTGATAGGCGTACCTCAGCTCGAGAGTTCCCTTGACAAACTGTGCGAAGCTCGCCCCGGCGAGACGGTAGGGTCGCGGGGTCCCCTTGGGGTAGCAGAGGGAGAGCAGATTGCCCGCCTCGGAGACGTACGCCTCCAGGGAGAAGGTGTGGCGGGAGAGGGGATCGCGTGTCTCGAAGCCAAATAGGTAAGACGCCTGTGGGATGAACTGATTGCGGAAGGAGAGTCCAAGACCAGGATTGGCCGCCAGTGCTTCATCGAAGGCTGCGGTCCGGCGTACAAGGTGATTGTAAGAGACGCTGAGCGGCCGAACGGTGTGGCGCACCCCTCGGAAGGGCTCAAATCGGTACTCTGTGTCAAAGGCAAACTGCATCTGACGGTAGAAGCCACTACGGCTGAGGAGCGCGGCGGTGAGCCCGAGCTTACTGTACGCCGGATAGGTGAAGGGGCGGTAGTAGAGTCCCGGGATCAGCAGGCGGGGGAACTTTAGGTCTGTCGAGAGGAGGAAGAGGTAGCTATTGATGTCCCAGGCAGCTGACTCCCGGTTGCTCTTGCGGTACCCGGTCTGCCACTCATAATTCCCTTGCAATCGCATGGAGAGGGTCTCGCCGCCACGGAAGACATTTCTCTTATTGATTGATAGGGCAAGTCCCGGTCCGGTCTGATTATTTGACTTGAGCCTGTAGGTCGCCTCCAGCTCCGCGGCATAGGGTTTGTCCTCCATGGAGACCATCGAGACGTCGAGCAGGGAGAGACTGTCCGCCGTGTGTCGCGGGGTGTAGGAGACGTTGGTGTAGGCAAAGGTCTCCAGCTCAGAGAGTGAAGTGATGGTGGCGGTCTGATACCGCTCGTTGTAGACCTGACCACCCTCGAGCCGAACTCGGGAGGCGAGGAAGCGGAGCTTCACCGGCGGCTGGTCATGGTAGCGGAAGAGGATCCCATCGTAGAGCGTGGAGTCGGTCAGGGCAGAGCGGTGGCGGTCGTAGAGGTCGTACGTCACCCGACCGACGCTCCAGACACGGAGCGCATCCTGAGTGGTCTTGTCGGAGAGGTCGACCCGGAGCTGCGCCTTACCCGGTACCGCGAGCGTATCCGCATCGTAGTGGATATCGCTGGGCTGAAAGTAGTAGTACCCTCTGTCCCTGAGGGCGGAGGCGATGCGCTGCCGCTCGCTCTCCAGACGCCATACGCTCAGCACGTCGCCCTTGTGGAGCAGCCGCGTGCTCGGGTCCTGCAGGTCGAGGGAGTCCGGCGTGACGATATGGACTCTGTAGTCGATGCTATCGAGACGAAGTGGCTCGCTCATGGTGATGTCATAACCCACCTTGGCGGTCACGGAGTCCTTGTCGTAGGTGATGTGCGGCACCACTGTGGAGCCAAAGAATCCGTACTCCTCCAGCACCTGCTTCCCCACCTGAGCGCGGAGGGGAGGATTGACGGTGGAGAGGAGGATCGGCTCGCTACCAAAGTTCTTGTACACCCACCGTCCCAGCGGATCGGTAGCACCGGCAAGGTTTCGGTGGATCCAGAAGGGGTAGGTGAAGGGCAGTCGAGCTCTCGATGAACCAACGAGCGAGCCATTGGGCTTATAGGAGAGGACACGAGTCACGTCCCCCTTGGCGAGATGCATCTCCTCGATGTCGGGTGCGTTCTCGATCTTCACCTTCCCCATGCCGGTATAGAAAGTCTCCCCCTCTGGGATATACTTGGCGACCGAGCAGCCTGCCACCGTAAGCAGGAGGCTGACGAGTGGGATGGAGAGATAGTGCCTGTGTCTCATGGCTCGTCTTCGTGTTTTCTCAAGGGTAAAGGTCTCTCTATCTGGAGGCTATCCGAGAGCGCCGGTGCCTCCTTGCGGAGCGAGGACCGGTCCTCTATGATTAGCGTCTCCGGTGAGGGGATGTCGGCATAGGCGGGTATGCTGTCGGTCGACCGTCCGAAGCGGAAAAGATCCCGCAGGGAGTCGAGCCTGCGGCGGAGGACGTACCCGACGCCGGTCTCGATCACCTCGCCCTCGAGGAAGTTCTCGTAATTCTTATTGTGGAAAAGGCGCAGATAGTGCGTCCCTGCCTGGTCGAGCCGGTACTCCATGCTGACGTTGTCGATGAAGGACTGCTCCATCCCGGCTGCCGCTGCACCTGTCATCACCCGACCTCCGACGACGACGCGGATCCGGTCGTTGAAGAATCGCTTAGCGACCGAGTAGGTGTAGTCCGTCCTTTCGCCCGCAGCGGTCTGGTCGTTGGTGATACCGAAGTTGATATCCGCATGGAGCGACTCCCCGAGGAACGAATTGACCTGCGAAGTGAAGAGACCCGCAAGGGCATTATTCACCATAGCGTTACTATTCCCATTGCCCGGCGAACCGATGTTGCTGCCGAAGAAATAGCCGGTCGTCAGGAGGATGATCGACTGCCGCGTCTGCTCCTCCTCGCTCAGTGTGGCAAGTCGATTGCGCAGAGCGAAGTCCTTCGGCGCCGTTGTCTCAAATCGTAGGTCGAGGTCATTGAGCGTATTCTCTGCGATGATGGAGACGTTGAAGTCCACCTGTCTCGCCTCCTCACCCTGGAGCGAGACGCGCGAGGAGACCTTCGCCGTAGCGCGGAAGTCTATCGCCGGCTTCGTCAGGTCGCCCGACCAGGTGAGTCGGCTGTTGTCGTCGATGGTAAAGGTCCGGACGACAGGAGGGATCTCCATCACCACCTCACCGCCCCTGATGTCGTAGGTCCCGGTAAGTCTCATCGGTCCGTAGGGGGACATGTCGAGATTGAGATCCCCTCCGCCGACGACGGAGACCTTGGTCTGCTCCTCGGGCGAGAGGATAGCGGTGAAGCGCGCCGCCGGGTCGACGTGCAGGTCGATGGCGAGCGTCATCCCGCTCTGAGAGATCGAGTCGAGACGGCTCGTCTGTGCCACGAAGAGGGTGTCGGAGAAGTCGGTAAAGGTGACCAGGTCCTTGTACCCCGATCTGCCGGAGAGCTGGGACTTGGGTGTGCGGTAGGTGAAGTTGGTATTCCCCAGGATGCTGATCCTGCCCCTCGCCGTCAGATCACTCGGATGCCCGGAGACGTGGAGCCGGGTATCGGCATTGATCCGTCCGTAGAGCATCGTCGAGGAGGTCTCCTCGGAGTCGAGTAGTCTCAGATTAGAGCCGATGATATTAAGGTTGAGGGGGAAGGCATCCGCGAGTCCCACCTTGCCATTGACGATCAGCTGTCCGCCATTTGCCCCGAGGGCAAAGCGGCGGAAGAGCAGCTCCCCATCGGCGATCGGCAGCCTCTGGTTCTCCACGCGGTAGGTCTCGTTGAGTGCCGGGACATACACCTCCCCCTGATGGAATGCGATCTCGCCCCTGTAGGGGAGTGCCCGCGACGTACGGATGTCGCCGGTGGTGAGATAATTGGCGACCTCACCCGAGAGCTCTCCGTGAGCCTCTGCATACTGATCGGGGAGGAATGGATTGAGCATCTCGAGCGGCAGGTGATCTATCCGGAGGTCAAACCGCCTGTCGTCGCTCCCCTTGGGCAGGAAGGCAAGGAGGTCCACCACCCGCTCCCGCTCGCCCAGGTCAGCCTCCGCCCGGATCATCTGTCCCCTCTTATCCGGCTCCACAGATCCGCGGAGTGCCAGGTCTCCCACTCTCTTATCCTCATACATAAAGTCTCTCAGAGAGGCTCTGGCTGTGATGCTGGGCTGCCCTCCATCCGGCGTGATGTGTCGCACGTCCGCTGAGAGTACCCCCTCCAGATGGGGGATCACCGGGATGCCCTCCAGAGCAGATAGCTTCAGATCTCGGATCACACCCTGCAGCTCCTGTCTCCCCTCACCCGGGAGATCCTTCAGGCTGATCACCGCCCCATCCTCGCTCCTTAGGTCGATGTCGGCCCTTATCTTCCCCTTATCTGGGGGGATGATGAAGTAATTCTCTGCCTTGGGGACAAAGGTATTATACGCCAGCACGATCGGCGTCGGGGTGAAGCCGAAGACCAGCTCCCCGGACGGCTTATTGTACAGCTCCGCACCGAGCATAAGGAAGTGCCGGTCCTCGTGATCCTGCCAGTCGAGAGCCACCTCGGAGCGGCGGATATTGGAGGAGAAGGAGAGGACGGCATTGAAGGGCAACTGATTGCGGAAGCGCTCCTTATGTGCCGTCAGCATCCCGTATACAAAGGCGGAGTCCTGCCTCAGGATCAGGTCGATATTGTCGACCCTGAAGGTATCGGCCTGGAAGTACTGCATCATCCCCTCACCTCTCAGCCCCTTCGCCGGATCCACCTGCAGCCCGAGATGGATCTCTCGCGCTCCTATGCGCTTCGCATCGAGGTAGTACCTAAGCGGGTTATTACGTCCCATATCGATCTGAAGGTCAGCGTCGGGGTAGTGCTCGATCCAGCGGCTCATATCGGGTCTCTCCGTCGTGTCCCGGAGTGCCGTCGAGACCACCTGAGAGAGGTCCTTAAGTCGTCTCTGAAACTCCTTTAGCCCATTCTTGGAGGTAAAGGCGAGACTCAGGTCGCCACTCTCCACACTCGCCCTGAGGAGGCTGTCGGTGGAGAGTGCCCGCACCACCGTCTCCTGAGGTCGCAGCACACCGTTGTCGAGCTGCAGGACGAAGTCCATCGTACGTCCCTCGAAGTCGTAGAACTGATCCAGATCCGACCGCAGGTAGCTATTGAGATGGATCCGCCCTCCCCGCACGACCGACTGCGGCAGCCCGAGCCGATCGGGGATGATGGTGTCGACGTACAGATTGACCGATCCATTGAGGTCATGCTTCTTGAGCAGAAGGTCCATCTGAGCCGTCGCCCGCAGCGATTCGTTATCGCTATCGAGTGCGGCAAAGAGCCTATTCTTATCGAGTCTCGTGAGGAGAACCAGATCACGGTAGGTCGCCCCCTTGTACTCCACGCTGTCGAGATTGAGGAAAACATCTGCTGAGGTGCGCGCGGAGTAGAGGTCCGTGCCGTGTCCCTTGGCGTGGATCTGACCATCGAGGTAACCGATGGAGTCAGAGGGGAGGAATGCTCCCACATCGAAGTGAACCGCCTCCACGTCAGCCGCGTAGCTCTTGCTCCTCGGACGATAGTGCCCCACCGCCGTGAGGTGCCCCTCCGGGAGAGTGACGCGGAGGTCCACCTCTCCGCCATTAGGATCATAGCTCCCACTACCGACCAGGTCCATGCCGTCGGGTATCTGCCAGCGAGGAGGCTTCTTAGACTTCATCAGCTGCGCCACCTGTCGCGAGAGATCCCTGCCGGAGCGCAGCTCGTAGTGCCCCTTCACCGTCATCGGCCCACCGCCGAGGAGCGATGTGACTCTCGCCGAGGCATGGAGTCGGAGGAGAGAGGGCTCCTCGAGTCGGATCTCTGCATCGACCCCTCTCTGCCAGTCACCCGAGGCGGTGATGACGGTCCGAAGGGGGAGGTCCGGGAGGTCCCCCGCCATCGGGACGAAGCGCTCCAGCTCCGGAGCGCAGATGCGACCGGCAAGGCGAGCGGAGAGAGTCCCGACGCTATCAGGTCTCCAGCCGGTGAAGGGGAGATCCAGCTCGCCGCCGAGCTTGCTCTGCGACAACTCCAGCACCAGCTCCTCTACCCGAAGCCGCTCCCTATCCTTCGTCACCAGGCCGGAGAGCCGGTGGAGCTGCCAGCCATCGCCCGTAGAGAGCGAGGCATCCTGCAGTCGGGCTGTGAGATCATCGGCGCCGCCGTAGCGGATCGCCTCCCCCCTGATCGAAGTCCCCCAGGGCGAGGGAAGCATCTCCAGAGGGGCACCCACTTTAGTCAGATCAGCCTGCAGATCCACCCGGTCCACTGTGTAGAGGGAGTCCGGCAGATCGACCAGTCCGCCACTCGCGAGAGCGTCATATATATGTGCGTCGATGATCAGGCTGTCGGGCGAGTCGGTGTAGGTGGCGGAGACATTGTTAAGCAACAGCTTGTCCCATCGGATCGTCGGCGGTGGAGACTTCGGTTCCTTCTTCTCTTTTTTCTCCTTAGGCAGGATCAGCACGTCCATATGCGTATCCGACAGCTCCACGGTGCCGAAGCTCATGTGGCTGAAGGAGGAGTCGAAGGACCCCCGATCCACCGCAAAGCGACTGATATGCCCCCTCAGGACCATGCTGTCACCCGGTGCGTGGTAGTCCAGCTGCGCACGCTCCAGAGCCACCCCGCTCAGTGGCAGATCCCGGTGACGGAGGTAGGCGATCGCATCCGTCTGCGCCGTCAGACGCTTGGCATACAGCACGGTATCGCCGTCGGCAGTGAGTGCCTGGAGACCCTCCAGGTAGAGCTTGCCGGGGAAGCCGACGCTCAGTCGCTTGACCGATATGCGCAGCCCCGTAGACCGCTCCATCGTCACCAGGAGCTGATTGGCGATCCGAGTCTGAACCGACGGGATCATCAGCAGGGCGGTAAAGACCACAAGCACGAGGAGTAGGACACCGACGATCCCGCCCAGCCAGATCAGTAGCCGAGCCCACAAGGAGCGCCTCCGCTTGGTGGAGTGCTCCCCGTCAGCCTCCCTCTCCTCGGAGGGATCGGTAGGGATCTGTTCCGGGGCCTCTCCTGCCCGCTTATCCTGCATATATATAAAGGTGTCAGATGGTCCACAAAGTTACAAATTTATCTCACCCTTATCCTCCTCTCTCCCACCCGTCAGTCCTGCGTCCCAAAACTAAACCCGGTATTAGTGATCACTATTACCGGTAATAGTGATCACTAATACCGGGTTTAGAATTCACCGAACTCTATCCAGCCCGATACTATACTCCCCGGCGCCGTGGATCCCCGCTCCCCAACTCTCGGTGCGACCCGCAAGGGGAGGCAGTCAGGTGCTGCGCCACGTCGACCAGATTCGCCAGCGCATCCGGTGATCGAGGAGGTCAGTGGGGGGTGATGCAGAGGATGTCGCGTAGGTCGGTGGTGTAGTGGGGGCTGGTGTGCTCCCGGTGGATGACGCCCTGAAGTGCGTCCGGGTCGCGGGCAGCGACAAAGAGCCCGTGGTCCCCGTACCGCTCCCGGATGCGCCCCTCGATGGCTCGTAGGCGCTTCCGCCGCTGCTCCTCCT
>NZ_CAKRLH010000029.1 GCF_934359325.1 uncultured Porphyromonas sp. | reverse complement strand
TCGCCCTGGGCATACTCCTTAGCCTTACCCTCATAGATCGATGCCACTACCGTAAAGGAGAGGTAGTAGGCACTGATCAGGATCAAGAGGATGGTAGTCCACCTTACTAAGCCTTTATTCTGCATCAGTATCTTATAAGTATGTAGTGATTATTGATTTCTGAGCTATTTACCTGTAATCGTACCCTCGGAGTCGCACATGACGCCGAGGGGTACTTTTATGGTTGGCAAATGTACTGATTTTATGCCAATTTGCAGTCCGTCCCCTCGCGGTCAATTTATTTTAAGACAAAAGAGGGCTCTACTTGTCCGGTCTATCACCGACGGCGTTTGCCGCCAAGCAGGGTGCCGAAGATTGATCTCGTGATCTCTCTCCCAGCGCTGGAGCCCATGGCACGAGATGCCGACTTAAGCATTCCTCCC
This sequence comes from uncultured Porphyromonas sp., assembly GCF_934359325.1. Lineage (GTDB taxonomy): Bacteria > Bacteroidota > Bacteroidia > Bacteroidales > Porphyromonadaceae > Porphyromonas_A. The sequence continues at coordinate 12,811 of NZ_CAKRLH010000029.1, read as the reverse complement.
AACAGGTCTGCGAGGTCGTCCTGAGGCTTAGCACTCGCCTTTGTTGCCTTGGCACGCCTCTCAGCCTCTGCCCGTTGCTCCTCCTCCAGCTTGTCTTGCTCAGCCCTCTCCTCCAGGTCTTCGTAAGCACTCCTCGGATCGACACTCTCTCGGTAGATACGCTCCAGAGGAGAGCGGCGGATCATCTCCTCCCTCTCTCCATCTGACACCGGTCCGATGAAGGACTGAGGGGGCAGTACGCTTACTCTCTCAGAGATCTCTGGTGCTCCGTGATCATCGAGGAAGCTGACGATCGCCTCTCCTGTGCCCAGCGCCTGGATCGTCTCTGCCATGTCGAAGTCAGGATTGGGGCGGAAGCTGTCTGCTGCCGCCTTCACTCGCTTCATATCGGAGGGGGTGTAGGCTCTCAGGGCATGCAGCACCTTATTCCCCAGCTGTCCCAGCACCTCATCGGGGATGTCCGATGGGGACTGGGAGATGAAGTAGATCCCTACCCCCTTGGAGCGGATCAGCTTGATCACCTGAGTAAGCTTCTCCAGGAGCGGCTTATTGATGTCGTCGAAGAGCAAATGTGCCTCGTCGAAGAAGAATACCAGCGCCGGGTGGTCAGGGTCTCCCACCTCAGGCAGATCGTCGTAGAAGGAGCTCAGAAGCCAGACCAGCAGGCTGCTGTAGAGCCGAGGAGACTTCATCAGCTCCTTCGCCTCCAGGATATTAATCGTCCCCTGCCCTCCCTCGGCGGTAAGCAGATCCTTAGGGTCAAAGTCCGGCATGCCGAATATCCTATCCCCTCCCTGCCGCTCCAGCCTGAGGAGAGAGCGCTGGATAGCTCCGACGGATGCGGTGGAGACGTTGCCGTAGGTAGCGGAGATCTCCTTGCGGTGCTCCGCCAAGTAGCGCAGCATAGCTTGCAGGTCCTTGAGGTCGTAGAGGAGGAGACCATTATCATCCGCCACCCGGAAGGCGATCTCCAGGAGACCACACTGCACGTCATTGAGCTCCAGGATCCGCTCGAGGAGCATCGGTCCTATGCCGGAGATGGTCATACGCATGGGGGTCCCTTGCTCACCGAAAGGATCCCAAAGGCGGACCGGATAGCCCTTCTCCTCATAGCCCTCGCCCCGGAGACCATACTGGTCCACACGCTTAGTGACGGAGGACTTATTACCACCCGGCTGACCCATCCCGGTCAGGTCTCCCTTGGCATCCACCAGGAAGACGGAGCTGCCGAGGTCGCTAAAGGTCTCCGCCAAGGTCTGACAGGTAACGGTCTTACCGGTACCTGTAGCACCGGCAATCAGTCCGTGGCGATTCATCTTCTCCGGCAGGAAGCTCACCAGTCGCTCTCCTGTCCACCCCACATAGGGGATACCTTCTCTTGTCAGCATGGTAATTCAGATGAGTAATGGGTCCTCAGTAGAGACACCATATATATACAAGCTCCGAAGGACGTCGTAAGTGACGTCCATGACAGTGACAAATCTATCAATTTATCCCCAATCAGCCGTACTCTCGAGAGCAAATAGGATGAGAGAGTGGGATTACAATAGTATTTTGGGAATGAAGGTTTTTATATCTTAAGGACAAATAGCTACATTTGTTGCACAGAGAGGTGGAGGCAATCCAGGATCCCCTAGATATGGAGCCGTGGAGGGTCGCTAGTTCTCGCTATTTGACCGAGTCCTCAACCGCAGGAGGACGAGTAACTAACTTTGTGCCGAATATGTATAAGATAGTCAAGAAGGAGCAGATCTCCGAGCGAGTGGCTGCACTGACGATAGAGGCGCCACTGATAGCGCGGTCGAGCCGACCAGGCAACTTCATCATCTTCCGCGTCGGAGAGATGGGTGAGCGGATCCCCGTGACGTGCGCCAATACCTGGCCCGACGAGGGTCTCATAGAGGTGATCATACAAGCGGCCGGCGTGTCGACCTGGAAGATCACCCACCTCGAGGTGGGCGACGAGATCACCGACATCGTCGGTCCCCTCGGCAAGCCGACGGAGATCAAGAAGTACGGCACCGTCGTCTGCATAGGTGGCGGTGTGGGTATCGCGGAGCTCTTCCCCAGCATCAAGGGGATGAAGGAGGCGGGGAACAAGGTGATCGCTATCCTCGGTGCTCGGACTAAGGACCTTATCTTCATGGACGACATGATCGGTGAAGTGGCCGACGAGACGATCGTCATGACGGACGACGGCACAATGGGACAGAAGGGTGTGGTCACCCTCGGACTGGAGCAGGTGATCGAGCGCGAGCCGGTCGATCTGGTTATCTGCGTGGGTCCGGCCATCATGATGAAGTTTGTCGCCCTCACGACGGAGAAGCACAAGATCCCTACCCTGGCGTCTCTCAACTCGATCATGGTCGACGGTACCGGTATGTGCGGTGCCTGCCGCGTCACCGTGGGAGGGGAGACAAAGTTTGTCTGCGTGGATGGACCGGAGTTTGACGCCCATCAGGTAGACTTCGACGAACTGATGATGCGCCTGAGGGCCTTTAAGACCATTGAGGAGCAGAAAAATAGAGAAGCAAACTTAGACTTTAGCAGGAGATGAACGTAGACTACGAACTGGTAAAAGAGCGGCGCAAGGCCGCCTGGCGTGCTGATCTGCGGAATCAGCTGAAGACGAAAGAGCGGATGGCACTCCCACGTGCCGTCATGCCGACCCAGGATGGGAAGGTCCGCGCACACAATAATAAGGAGGTGGCTCTCGGGATCTCCCGAGAGACTGCTATGGCAGAGGCTAAGCGCTGCATCGACTGCGCCAAGCCCACCTGTATGGAGGGCTGTCCGGTAGCGATCAATATTCCTACTTTTATCAAGAATATCGAGCGGGGAGACTTCAAGGAAGCGATCGACGTGATCCACGAGACAAGCTCCCTCCCCGGAGTCTGCGGTCGCGTCTGTCCTCAGGAGAAGCAGTGCGAGGCGAAGTGCATCCACACCAAGAGCGGCGACCCTGCGGTGGCGATCGGCTTCCTGGAGCGCTTTGTCGCCGACTGGGAGCGGGAGCAGATCACCTCCGGCAAGATCCCAGCGACACAGATCTGTGCGGATAAGAAAGGGATCAAGGTGGCTGTCGTCGGCTCCGGCCCTGCCGGTCTCGCCTGCGCCAGCGACCTCGCCAAGATGGGCTACACGGTGACCGTCTTCGAGGCTCTCCACGAGCTGGGCGGGGTGCTGAGGTACGGGATCCCGGAGTTCCGCCTTCCCAATGAGATCGTCGACTTCGAGATCGACAAGTTGAAGAAGATGGGGATCGACTTTAAGACCAATATCATTGTCGGCAAGACCCTATCTTACGAGGATCTAGCAGATCAGGGCTTCAAGGCTATCTTCGTCGGTAGCGGTGCCGGTCTACCCCGATTCATGGGTATCCCGGGAGAGAACTTCATCGGTATTATGTCCAGCAACGAGTACCTGACGCGCGTCAATCTCATGCACGCCAATACCCCCGGAGCAGACACGCCGATCTACCACAGCAAGCGCGTAGCAGTCATCGGTGGCGGCAATACCGCCATGGATGCCGTCCGCACTGCCCTTCGTCTCGGAGCAGAGCACGCGATGATCGTCTACCGCCGGAGCGAGGAGGAGATGCCGGCTCGCCGCGAGGAGATCGAGCATGCCAAGGAGGAGGGTGTGGACTTCATGAACCTCTACAATCCCGTCGAGTACCTCGCCGACGAAAGCGGTCACGTCACTACGATGAGACTCCAACACATGCGCCTCGGAGAGCCTGACGAAGGCGGGCGCCGCCGACCGATACCGATCGAGGGAGACATCATAGACGTGGAGGTGGACGAGGTGATCGTCAGCATCGGCGTCCAGCCCAATCCTATCATCCCGACCCACTTCGAGGGGCTCAAGATCAGCAGCCATGGGACCATCGAGGTGGATGAGGAGAAGCATCAGAGCCAGCTGAGCGACGTCTTTGCCGGCGGGGACATCGTCCGCGGCGGTGCGACCGTGATCCTTGCCATGGGGGACGGACGCACGGCAGCAGCCGGGATGAATACCTACCTAATGGATCAGGAGAGATGAGCCTGCCACCCACACTTCACCATAGATACAGTATAATGAAAAAGATTTCACTCCTTACACTATCACTTGCACTCACCGCACTGAGTCTCCATGCCTGCTCGCAGGACAAGACCTCTGTCTTGCGAGGCACCGACCTCCCGTCCGAGATGGAGGGACAGTATGTCTACCTGTATGATGGGCAGGCAAAGGTCGACTCAGCGCTGGTCAAGGACGGCTCATTCGAGGTGTCGATGCCACAAGAGACATCCACCAAGATATACACCGTCCTGATGGGGAGTAAAGGGATGCCTTTCTTCTCCGAGCCGGGGACCTCGACACTCGTCGTCGACGGAGACAACTTTGCCTACGATCCCGGTTCCACTGAGCTGAATAAGAAGGTAACCACCCTCTACAGCCGCTTCAACGCCCTCTATGGCGACTTCATGGCTGCCAATCAGCAGCTGATGCAGGAGGTGCAGGCCGGTGGCGGGACGATCACCGAGGAGATCTCAGCAAAGGGCGAAAAGCTCTCGGACGACTTCAATACCAAGGTGGCTGCGCTCTCCAGGGAGTACTTTGACGATAATAAGGACAATGCCTTTGGACTCCTCGCCCTCTCCATCTACCCGATGACCGATCCGAAGGGATTTGTCGAGATGTATGAGTCAGCGGGCGAAGCTGTCACCTCCAACGAGGACATGCAAAAGCTCTATGCCATGCAAAAGGGCGAACTGAAGACCGCCTCCGGTAGTCCCTACACCGATGTGACGATGACCGACGAGACGGGCAAGAGCGTGAAGCTCTCCGACTACATGGAGGACGGGAAGTATCTCCTCGTCGATGTATGGGCCTCCTGGTGCGGTCCCTGCCGTGCCGCGATGCCCCACCTGGCGGAGATCGCCAAGAGCCACGCAGGGACGATCAACGTCCTAAGCGTCGGGGGACTGAATGAGACTCCTGAGGCGAACGCCAAGGCTCGAGAGGAGCTCGGGATGACCTGGAGCACCTTCTTCGACAGCAAGTCCTCACTTGCCGATGCTTACGGGGTAAAGAGTATCCCCACCCTGATCCTGATCAGTCCGGAGGGTACTATTGTCCTGAAGACAAATCGACCGGATGAGATTTCCGATAAGATCAGCGAGCTTGGGCTCTGATCCAGGCTCTCTGTCAGACATCACTTGACAATATAACAACATCACACTTATTTATACACAAACATGAACAAACTGACACGCACCGTCGCACTGATCGCCGGGCTTGTACTTGTGGCCGGATGCCAGAGCAGCCCAAAATTCTCGCTTAAGGGAAGCAACCTTCCTGAGGAGCTGGAGGGGAAGTATGTCTATCTCATCCTCGATGAGGACAATAAGGACTCCGTGCAGGTAAGCAACGGCTCCTTTGCCTTCACCTCCGACCAGATCGACACGACCCACCTCTGGTATCTCGTCTCCAAGGACGCCCAGATCCAGGCCCCTATCGTCCGCGAGGAGGGGGACTTCACCCTTACCCGTGGCGAGGATGGGAAGTACACCATAACTGCAGCTGACGAAGCCAACTCACTCAACGCCGTCTACAAGAACTTCACCAAGGAGATGGACGAGGCTCTGACCCCGATCTCTCAGGCATACAGGGCTAAGTATCAGGAGCTCGACAAGGAGGGCGTCGATGCTGAGACTGCTGACAAGCTGCGTGCTGAGATGCAGGAGCTCGACAAGGAGTACGCCGAGGCCAATAACGCCCTCGCCCGTAAGTACTACGAGTCTAATAAGGACAACGTGATCGGTGCCGTAGCTTTCTCTAAGATCCAGATGGAGAGCGATGACGACTTCATCGCTGCCTACGAGTCTGCCTCCGATGTGGTAAAGGCGGATAAGAATCTCAAGAATCAGTACGAAACGATCATTGTCGCTCGTGAGACCTCTGAGGGCAAGCCCTACAAGGGAGACTACGAGATCAGCGACGGCGAGGGTACGACCGTGAAGCTCTCCGACTATATGGAGGAGGGGAAGTACCTGCTGGTTGACTTCTGGGCCTCCTGGTGTGGACCATGCCGCATGGCTATGCCGCACCTTGCCGGCATCGTGAAGGATCACAGCAAGACCATCAACGTCCTCAGCGTAGGTGTCTGGGAGAAAAGTAAGGAGGTCAATGATGCCGCTCGTGAGGAGCTGGGCATCACTTGGAACACTGCCTTCGACAAGGAGAGCCAGTCGACCAAGGAGTACGGCATCCTCGGTATCCCGACACTCCTCCTGATCAATCCCGAGGGCACCATCGTCTACCGTGGTCACAGCCCGCAGGATGTAGACGCTAAGATCAAGGAGCTCGGTCTCTAAGCTGGACCCATTCTCCTAAGAAAAATAGTACATTTGAGGGATCGCTTCTCAGCAGGAGAGGCGATCCCTCTTTTTTTGTATCATGCTAAAGGATTCACTTAATGTCATGAAGAAATACCTCACTTCACTTGCGCTTATGGCACTGCTCTGCGGTTGTCAGAGCAACAGCGAGACCTGCACCGTCACAGGCAGTGAGCTACCGACCGAGCTCGAGGGTGCTATGGTCTATCTCGTCGCCGACCCTATAGGCACCGACTCCACACAGATCACGGCCAACCGCTTCACTCTCCGGTGTAGCACTCCCTCAGACTCGATCCTTGGGATGCTCTCGATTCCTCAGGGCGATATTGAGCTGCCCTTCATCCCGGAGAGCGGCGACTTCACTCTCACCAAGGATCCGAGCGGGACCTACTCCATCACCTCAGAGGATCCGAGCAGTCTCAATGCCGCACTCACATCTTTTACCAAAGAGGTAAATGAGAAAACAAAAGCACTCGCAGCCGAACGGGAGTCGCTTGAGAAACAGCTCCAGCAAGCAAGCGACCCGAAGGAGTCTCGTGAGATCCAAGCTCAGATCGATCAGGTCCGTGTGGAGAGCGCCGGTATCCGCAGCGCCATTGCAGCAAAGTACTACGAGAGCCACCATGATGACCTCGTGGGGGCACTGTTATTTAAGGAGCTAGACTATGCCGATGAGGCGGAGTATGTGGCTCTCTACGATGGAGCTTCTGACCTCGTGCGCAGCGACGCAAAGAATACGGAGCGGTATAGTAAGGCAAAGAATGCGCTGGAGACCTCGGTCGGTAAGCCCTACAAGGGGGGCTTTGAGATCCCGGACGGAGAGGGAGAGAGCGTCAGGCTCAGCGACTATATGGATGGCAAGCGGTATCTGCTGTTAGACTTCTGGGCCTCCTGGTGCGTCTACTGCCGACAGGCCATGCCAGAGCTGAAGCAGCTCTCCGAGGAGCACAGCAAGACGCTCCGCGTGCTGAGCATCGGCGTGCGTGAGAAGTCTAAGGCAGACAACGACCGAGCCAAGGAGAGCCTCGGGATCAGCTGGGAGACGATCTTCGACAAGGACAATGTCTCTTACGATGCTTATGGCGTCCTCGGCATCCCGACCCTGATCCTGATCAGTCCGGAGGGTGAGATCGTCTTCCGCGGCTATCAGCCGGCTAAGCTTATGGAGACAATCACTGAGCTGGATCTGTAATCATGAGGGTAGTAGTCAATGGTCGGACGGTGACCCTCTTCGCCGGTGCCGTCGTGAGAGATGCCGTCCATACCTGGGCAGGCGAGGAGGGAAAGCACCTGAGCGGATGGATCGCAAGGGATGAGAATGGATTTGAGGTGGCACCGGATGGACCACTCGAGGAGGGGATGAGACTGTCTGTAACCCATAGCTAATGAGAAACAATGATTCACTCTAATCGACTAACCCTGATCACCGCTGCACTACTCTCCCTCCTCCTCGGAGGCTGTGGTGTCTCATCGCACCACAAGTCCGGCAACCATGTCCGCATACTGTCGGTCAATGACATGCATGCCGGCATCGAGCGAATGCCGCGCTTCGCCTTCATCGTCGACAGTCTCCGTAAGGAGTACCCCGAGCTCCTGGTGCTCTCAGGAGGAGACAATCAGACCGGCAATCCCTTCAACGACCAGTACGAACCCAAGGGCTGGCCGATGATCGATATGATGAATCGGATCGGCTTCGCCGCCTCTGCGGTGGGTAATCACGAGTTTGACACGGGGCGGGAGGGCTTCGCCTACCTCACAAGCCAAGCCACCTTCCCCTTCCTCTGCGCCAATATGGAGCCGACAGCGGACCTGCCGATCCTCCCGAGGATGACGCTGAGGACGAAGAACGGCTACACCATCGGGATCATCTCACTCCTCTTCATCAATGAGCTCGGCATCCCCGACTCTCATCCCGACAAAGTACGCCCATTTACTTTCCACGAGCCTATGGAGAGCTACGAGCGCCACCTCGGGATGCGGGACAGCGTGGATGTGCTCCTCTTCCTCAATCACTACGGCATCCGCCACGACCAAGCGCTCGCCAAGGCACTACCCACTGGCGTGGTAGACCTGATCATCGGCGGGCACTCGCACACCAAGATAGACAAGGAGTTGTATGAGAATGGGATCCTGATCACTCAGGCCGGCTCTAAGCTCCACTACTGCACGCTGACAGACCTCACTCTCGGTCCCGACCGGCGAGTCATTGCCCGCAGCTCACGTCTCATCCCAATCATCGAGGGTGGCAGTGAGCAGCCCGCCATGAGGGCACTGGTCGACAAGTACTACGCCAATCCTGAGATGCACAAGTCACTCGCCACCACCGAGACAGGACTGATGAGCAAGGAGGAGCTGGGCTACCTGATGACCGATGCCTTCCGTGAGGTGACCGGAGCAGACTTTGCCATCACCAATCCCGGCGGCATCCGCGTCGACTCCATCGCTCCCGGACCGATCTCGATGCTGGACATCTATACGCTGGACCCCTTCTCCAATCAGATGATGACCGTCGAGCTCACTCCGGCGGAGCTGCTCCGGCTCTTCGAGAGCGGCTACGACGAGCTCGACGACCGGCGACCGATCGTACCGTCCGGGCTCCATGTCACCTACGCACTCGGTGCTGACGGGCGACTGGAGGGGATCACGCTCCTGGACGACGCCGACCAGCCGCTCGATCCTGATCGGACATACAAGGTCGCACTCAGCAGCTATGCCGCATCGGTCTACTCCTATGGAGACAAGTCGAGGGTCAGGGACGAGCACCGGACTACCGAGGAGGCGATCATTGACTACCTCAGTCGCCATCTGGTCACCCCGGACTACTCCGAGGAGCACCGGATCACCCTCTTCACGGTGGAGGAGTAAGGGGAATTGTTAATTACAGAATCAATTCTGTAATTCGCCCGATAATCGATACTACGAACTCTTTTTTTTCGCTACATTTACCTCATCAAATAAGAAACCCATTCATTTCCTAACTTTTACAATCTATCTATCATCATGAAAGGATACGCAATGCTAAGGATCGGGGAAGCGGGCTGGATCGAGAAGCCTGTCCCCGAGTGTGGTCCTATGGACGCCATCTGTAAGCCGCTCGCTGTAGCGATCTGCACCAGCGACGTACACACCCTCTGGGAGGGCGCCATAGGCGACCGTCACAATATGATCCTCGGTCACGAGTGCAGTGCAGAGGTGGTCAAGGTGGGCGAGTTGGTCAAGGACTTCAAGCCCGGTGATCGGGTCATCGTACCGGCCATCACTCCCGACTGGAACTCTCTCGAGGCTCAGGCCGGCTACTCTATGCACAGCGGCGGCATGCTGGCAGGATGGAAGTTCTCCAACTTCAAGGACGGTGTCTTCGGCGAGTACTTCCACGTCAATGACGCGGACGGCAACCTGGCACACCTCCCCGAGGGCTTTGACCCCGTCGAGGCGACCCAGCTCAGCGATATGGTGCCGACCGGCTTCCACGCTGTGGAGCTGGCTGATGTACAGTTTGGCGACGTGGTACTGGTGATCGGTATCGGTCCTGTGGGTCTCATGTCCGTTGCCGGCTGCGCCCTCCGCGGAGCCTCCCGGATCATCGCCGTCGGGACCCGCCCCGTCTGCGTCGAGGCTGCCAAGGGCTACGGCGCCACTGACTTCATCAGCTACAAGGACGGCCCCATCGCCGAACAGGTACTCGCCATGACGGACGGCAAGGGTGTGGACAAGATCTGCATGGCCGGCGGTACGGTGGACACCTTCTCAGAGGCTGTCAAGGCACTCAAGCCCGGCGGTAAGATCGGTAACGTCAATTACCTCGGCAAGGGCGACACCATCTCCATCCCCCGCGTCGAGTGGGGTGTCGGTATGGGACACAAGCAGATCAATGGCGGCCTGATGCCCGGCGGTCGTCTCCGTATGGAGAAGCTTGCCCGCCTCGTCTCCTTCGGTCGTCTCGACCTGAAGCCGCTCTGCACCCATGTCTTCGAGGGTTGGGACAAGCTTCCCGAGGCACTCCAGCTTATGCGCGATAAGCCTGCAGACCTGATCAAGCCGATCGTAGTGGTCAATAAGTAACCTACCTAATAGTATAAAGAAGAGAAGGTCTCCATCCGAATCCGGGTGGAGACCTTCTCTTCTTTATAGGTCTACAGCTTACTTGATAGAGGCCTCATAGATACCATCGATAGAGGCACCGATGGTCTTATTGAACTCCTCATCGCTCTGCTGTGCAGAGAGTCCCTCAGCGAGACCGCGAGAGAAGGAAGCAATGATGCCGTGATTCTTAGCCAGCAGCTCATTGGCGTGCTCGCGGCTGTAGCCACCGGAGAGGGCTACGACACGGACGATATTCTTGTGCTCGATGATCTCCTTGTAGAAGTTGTCTACCGTCGGGAGAGTGATCTTGAGCATAACGGGCTCGTCCATCTCGTCGAGATGAGCGAGGATCTCGCGCTTGAGGATCTCCTCAGCCTTAGCCTTATCGGGGCAGTGGATGTCCACCTCGGGCTCGAGGATCGGCATCAGACCGTGAGAGAGGATCTTCTTACCCCACTCAAACTGCTGTGCCACGATAGCCTTGATACCCTCCTCATTGGCCTGCTTGATGACGCTGCGCTCCTTGGTACCGAAGATGTTGTGCTTCACAGCATCCTCGCAGAGGTCGTCGAGACCGGGGAAGTCCTTCATCAGCTGTACGCCGTTCTTCTCCTCGCAGAGGCCCTTGTCGACCTTAAGGAAAGGAACGATGTGGAGGTTGTCCCAGAGGTAGTCCGGGGTCTTCTTACCGTCGATCTCACCGCGCATGGTGCGCTCGAAGAGGATCACACCGATGATCTTATGCTCAGCAAAGCCGGGGCTCTTGATCATACGGGTGCGCATCTCGTGGATGAGCTCAAACATCTCCGTCTCGTTGCTCCAGGCATCCTCGGTCAGACCGTAGGACTTCAGTGCCTTGGGCGTAGAGCCACCACTCTGGTCAAGGGCACCAATAAAGCCCTTGCCGTTCTTCATCTGTTCTAGCTGTTCCTTGTTCATCTCTTTTTACCTTATATAAATTGATTGGAGCTATTATAGTGTCTTGTCACTGTAGGGACTGGTCCCTTTCCATCCTCAAAGATACAAATTTTCTCAGACTCGCGAAGCCATAGTTCCTGAAATCTTTTCGGATGATAGCACTTTTAACCTCTCTTTATAGTCTAAATCGCCCACGCTTCTCATGGTGTGCGATCAGCTGGTCGTACCGATCGACCACCTCACCGACCACATCCTCCCAGGTGCGAGAGATCGTGTGAGGGATCCGCTCCGCCACTCGCTGCCGTCCCTCCACGTCTCGGATCGTCTCTATGATCTTATCCGCATAGACACGCGGATCATTCTGCTTGGCGATGAAGGCGTTGACCCCGTCCTGGAAGGGCGCAGCACAGGTGGTTCCCTCCAGCAAGAGACTGGGCGTATGCATCAGCGCCGCCTCACGGATCACATTGCCATACGTGTCGTAAAGCGAGGGGAAGAGGAAGAGATCCGCCGCCGCATAGTAGGAGAAGAGCTCGGTCCGGTCCTTGATCGTCCCGGGAAATATCGCCCGATCCTGCAGACCTAAGCTCTTAGCCTTATCGATAAACTTCCCACGCGCCACACCACTCCCGAGGGAGTAGAAGAGGAACTTCCTATCCCCCAGCAGGGCGAGACTGTCGAGGATCATCCCGACATTCTTGATCCGGATCTGCTGACCGACGAAGAGGAAGAGCGGCGTTTCGTCGTCCAGTCCCAGCTCCCGACGCTTCCGCTCACGGAGCACAGACCAGTCCTCGCTGACGGTCTCCACGCCATTAGGCACCACAGCGATCTGCCCTCGCTTCTCCCTAAATCCATACTCATGCATCGTCTCCAGGATCGACTCGTCGGTGATCCAGACCTGATCGGCATGGCGGTAAAACTCCATGATCCAGTCCTTAGCCACATCAGAGATAAAGCGACTCTTGGTCGCACCGTAGAAGTCATCCTTATACTTGGAGCGGAAGGAGGCAATGAAGGGGATGTCCCGTCTGCGAGCAATCACACGTCCCATCCGTCCCGTCGTAAAGGGAGCGTGGCAGTGGATGAGATCAAAGGGCAGATGATACACCTCACGTGACGCACGCGTGGGTATAAAGGGCAGTCCCACTGAGTAAGGGGGTCGGGGGGGCACGGGCACCGAGGGGATGCGGGTAATCGGGAAGGGCTCAGGCATCTCCGGCTCTCCCTTAGAGTACGGGACTACGACGTGCACGTCACGCCCCATATTATACATCTGGATCGCATTATTATAGACGACAGTGCCTACCCCATCTACTGCCGGCTGGAAGCTGTCATTGAAAAGCCCGTACATATCTCGCTCTCGTGTGTGATCATTCCGATTACTGCACAAATATACTTATTTGGCACACTCTCGCGCAATCCGAGCG
>NZ_CAKRLH010000028.1 GCF_934359325.1 uncultured Porphyromonas sp. | reverse complement strand
GAGGGAGTGCTGGTGAGGGAGTGCTGGTGAGGGAGTGCTGGTGAGGGAGTGCTGGTGAGGGAGTGCTGGTGAGGGAGGAGAGATAGCGAGGGAGGGAGGAGGAGAGATAGGCAGGAGAGAGGGAGGAGGGTGAAGGTGAGGGAGAGAGGGACAGCAGATCCATACCCAGCGCCGTCCGACTTGTCCGACTTGTCCGACTTGTCCGACCCGTCCGACCCGTCCGATAGAGCCTAGCCCCACCTACTTCTCAGAGAAGCGGTAGGAGCGGCGAGCGCGGCTCATCCGCTCCCGGATACCACCATTCTCCACAAACATCTCCTGCTGACGCTCGATCAGGCGGCGCAGCATATAGGTCGCCTGGTGGATCAGTGTGATAGCGAGATTGGCAAGCTCCTCATCGCTCATCTGCCGGAAGATCCCCGGGCAGTCGTCGAAGATCTCCTCACTCCGAGCATAGGCGCGCAGCCGATCGTAGCGTGGGTGACCGGGTCCCCAGCCGGGGAGACCTCTCGTCCTCAGATAGTCCTCATAGTCCACAAGGAGCTCCTCCAAGCTCGCCTTAGCGACACTGGTGAGCCTGATCTCAGTCTCCGATGAGTGAGTCCCTGCGGCACTCCCCTCGGCGATATTCTGCTTCCCGGAGCGAGCCGCCTGCACCATCTGATCGATGGTGCGGTCATACGCCCTCAGATAGGTGTGAGCAAAGTGATAAGTCAGGTCGTAGATCAGGGTAGTCACCCGATAGACCTTCAGGCTACGGTAGCCACCGCGCTGTGGTAAGAAAGGTTTCGTCATACCCAAATATACCCCCTTTCCAGAAATATCCCATAGCGATCCTATCGGACAGGCGGGCTGTCATATCGGACGGGCGCGCTGCCTTATCAGACGGGCGCGCTGTCTTATCAGACGAGTCGGACAAGTCGGACGAGTCGGACGAGTCGGACGAGCGCAATCTCTCCCTACTCCACCAATAGGACGTCCATCAGTGCCGAGAGCTGGGAGGGGGGCAGTGCTGGGAGAGATGGGAGAGATAATGGAGGGAGGAGGTGGGACTGGGCGTCCGACTTGTCCGACTGGTCCGACTTGTCCGACCCGTCCGATAGAGCTCAGCGCCGTCCGGCTTGTCCGACTTGTCCGATAGAGCTCAGCGCCGTCCGACTCGTCCGACTCGTCCGATAGGATAGCGCACTTGTCCGATAGAGTCCCCATTGTGCAGGGAGGAGACCCGGAGAGACCGAAGGAGACAATGCCCCCACCGGGTGGGCGTATCTTTGCAGCAGCTCTCCGGGACACCTTATATATAGGGATGTAGAAGAGGTAGCGGTCAGCGAGATCTTGTGCCTCACACAGGATGATCAGCACAATGACAGCGGGTGTGTCAGGACTACCGTCCAGACACACCCGCTGCATCACATACTATGATGGGTAAGGCTATCTATGATATCTACTCGTAATCAGTAGTAGAATGGCTCATACTCATTTGCTTCATGATCTAAGTGTGGGGTCCTATTGATAGCATCATTACCCAGAGGGATCTTATTGACTGTCTTCCAGTCCGACAGACACTCCATCTGAAGTGCAGGTCGGTAAGGCGTCAGTGAAGACCTATTGGTAGCTGACGCATTATTTGCCAAGCCGCTGACACTCGCATCAAGGTTCGTAGTAGGTGCATCCCTCGTCTCATAACAGTTGGACACTAACCACTTCATCTTCACTTCTGAGGTAAACTGAGTAAAAGATCTATCGGGAGTACATAGTGCATTTGCCATCAATAGATGAAGATTACACCTGTAATGAGCCGTAAGCTCTGAACCCATGAAATACCTACCAAACTCAAACCCTGACGTAGGTACTGCAAAACCATAGGGTGAGGGGTCAAAGTGCGTCTTTCGGGTTGACTGCGCAGTGTTACTACGCTGATTACTGTCATTCACATTACCATTTCCACCCCAGATGCGCGAGCCTTGCCATGAAGAATTCTCAGCTGCGACATAGAACTCCGGAGCATACCCAAACTCTGTCATCCAGTTACCCTGAGCAATTCCCTTATTCCCCGGCACAAAGTACATAGGTCGCTCTATGGTCTCTCTAACAGACATTTTGTTTTCGGCAATGGTCTTAGCGGGGTCTGCCTGTCTACTCTTGGCAAGAGTAAACCTAACCTGCTTACCATACTCATTGTAGAAGTCATGGCTAAGGTTCTCAGCAATAAGAGGAACGGGGTCCTTTCTGCCCCACTGATAACCCATGCCCTGGGCTTCATACTTAGTATTCCTATAAACCTTAGTAGCATGAGTTCTTTTGTCAAATCTCCAACCAACCACAGTGGTATGCTTACTCTGTCCTCCCTCCTCATCGGCAGAGATCAAAGCACCATAGTTTCTATTGAAGAATCTCCGTGTTACATCTTTGATAATGGTCAGATAATCCTCATTATTTTTATCTTGGACATACAGCACATGATTAAGAATCTTAGCCGTATTGATGGTCTTGGGATAAACCACGAAGTGGAAGCTCCAGAGGATCGCTTTATTCTTAGCCGGATCAGAGTGGTAGTAGGGTATATCATCAATACTGTCTGTGTAAGGGATCTTGGGCTCCCGAGTCGTACTTCTGATCGCTATGACGGAGTTACCGGGCAGGCTACCGGGCTTGACAAAGAGGTAGAGCTTGCCATTGTAGTCAACAATCTCATGGGCGACAAAGGCGGTATTCGAGCCGGAACCCACCACTTTACCATCAGTCGGGGTATTGGGGTGATAAAAAGCATCGGTCCACAACAGCTCACTATAGGGGTCATCAAGAGGTGAAATCCCCTGAAGCTGATTTTGCTCCATAAACTGTGACCAAGAGAAGCCCGCCTTGTCGGGATTGGAAAAATTACGGAATGGCACAGTGACCTGAGAGTTATACTCCTCTGCTGCATCATTGATCCACTTCTCGATCGGGATAAAGAGCCCGCCACCATCGACTACGAGCTGGTAGCTATTGGCCACGTGATTCTCCTCCACGAAGTCGGCCGAAATCAGCCCCACCGTGTTTTCGCGAGCCTTGTAGAAGTGGAACGGCATCCCCAGTACCTTAGCCTCGATATCGGCATAACCCCTGATCACCTTAGAGTCCTTGAGGTCATCTCTCAGAGTGATCGTGAATGGGTCTCCCTTGAAATTGGCATCTCCGGTCACAGGGGTTTTCCAAGACTCCCCATTGATCTTCAGGATACCCTCGGCGCCCTCCACCAGTGTACCATCTGCATTCTTACTTGAAGGCGGGGTAACCTCAGAGCCTCTCTGACGGAGGACCAGTCTGTAGTAATTAGCATTACTACGAAGCTTGTAATTGAGTGTCTCACCATTCATCAAAAACACGGGATGCTTAGAGTCACCGAAGAGTGGATCATTCATCTCCTGGTCAACGAAAATGGCGGCGTCGTACTCTCTCTGATCGAAATTGATGGGTGCCTCGGCAGTAAGCTCTTTACCACCGGAAGAGGACTTGACTGTGAAGACATACTCCTGACTCTTTACCTCAAAGAAGTCGTGGAGGTCGGTCATCTCCTCCGCTGTCACCATATACATACGGACATTAGCGGGCAGTGAAGTATCCGAGGAGGTGATATCCTTCACGGTGAAGAGTTTCTTTCCACCATCACTTGGGGCAAAGTCTACCGTAGCTCCGGCAGGAGCATCAATCCTTGCATAGAAGACACGTACCGCACCGGATGTGAGGGCGGTGAAGTCACTCTCTGAGCCGGCATCCTTATTGGCCTTGTCCATATCGAACCAAGGTGCCTTGGTGGTAGCGGGGTCACCGTACTTCTCGATATACTTCTGATTGGTACCGTAGTACATCTTGTTGTCGAAGTTGGCCAGCTTGTAGTCGGTGATAGATGGATCCAGCATCGCCTTACCGAGCTCATGGATCGTCAGGAACTCCAGCGGACGGGTGAGGTCACGATCATGGAAGAGCTGGATGTCGACCTTGTCAAACTGATACTGGCGTACCTGGACATTCCACTTCATACGACCGGCGACAACCGTTAGGGTCACCTCCTTATACTCCTTGCCTTCCTCGTCCTTCTTTACCTCCCCATCGGGATCGGGATCCCAGTTGGCGGGCGGGGTGAGAGAGAGTGTCACCTCTTCAGTAGTCTCAAAGGTATTGGCAGCTCCCCCATCAGGTATCGCAGCAGGTGAGACAGTAAAGCCCTTAGGCAAGCCCTCAATCTTAAAGCCCTTGGGCCAAGAGGTCTGCACATTAAATTGCATAGAGCCACCCGACTTATAGGTCTTGACCATATTCTTGCTCACACCGAGCATGTACTGACCATCGTACTTGACGTTGGACATCTCGGACTCGTCCCAGACGAGGACGTTGTACATGATGTTGGCGGAGGGACCTTTCTTGGCATCGTCCTCGTTGTCGAAGCCGAGACCGCCGATATTCTGGATATCGACCTTGTAGCGGTAGTTGCGGAGGAGGGGGAGATAGGTGTACTTGGCAGTAGCCTCTTCGCCTTCACGCTTGAGGAAGTCGATGCGGAAGTAGGTGGTACCCTCGGCACCGCCCGCCTTGACGTTGTTGCTCTCATCCACCTCCTTATAGCTGAGCTTGACGATCAGATAGGGGCGAGCGAGGTACTGACTCTGCTCCTCGGGCGTGGTCTCCGTCCCGCTCTGAGTGGCTGTGGGTGCGGGGTTGTCGGTCTCCGGCACATAGATGACGCGCTTGAGGAGATTACTCTCCGCCGTATAGGAGAGATCCTGCTTACCCGGCTCTGCAGGGAGCGTGGGGGCTGTCGCCCTGGGCTTATCCTCTGACAGGGTATACTTCCCCTCAGCGGGTGCCACTAATCCCTTGGACGAGGCGTTGTAGAACTTCGTCTCCTCGAGGGTCCACTTCACCTTCATAGAGCTCTTATCGGCTGGCTCCACGATGGTGGAGATGAGGTCGGAGGCGGTCTCGTCGAAGTCGCTGTCCTTGCCTGAAGTGCCTACCGCAGACATTTTGAGTCCCACATCCACACGTGCCACGGCACGGAGGAGATGAATGGTCTTACCGATAGATGGTACCGCTCCGGCACTCTGATCGACAGTCACCTGTGTCACCTCACCCCACATCGGGAGACCCGTGGTGGCGAAGTCGGTGGTCTGACTCATGGAGTACTCGAAGCTCTTCAGGATGTCAGCCTTGGTGCCTGTTACCTTCCGCACCTTCTCGGTCTCAGAGAGGTTGGCAAGAACGACGATCTCGAGTCCCTTCCCAGGCTTGATCTGTACGGTCAGGGTACCCTGCTGCTTGTCTGTGGTGCTGCGGTCGATCTTGGTCAGGGGAGCATCGTACTGATAGTCACCATTGTCTTTAAAGATCATCACGCGGGTGGTGGCGAGCTTGAGCTCGCTCTCCTGCTCCACCGACAGGGCGCGGGTATGGGGAAGCCTCAGTGCGGGGGTGTCGTAAGAGAGAGACACCGTGACAGCGCCATCCAGACGATCCGTGACGTCATCCCCGATCTGCTCCGGGGAGGCAGGGTCCGGCTGGGTGCGATCCAGCAGTGTGTCTTGACATCCGACGAGGGAGAGTGCCAGCAGGAGGAGAGCCCCCAGCGAAGCGACAAATCTCGAGTTATTTGGTCTCATGTCAGTATATGTATGTATCATTATTATATCTATTGTATCGTCAGCGTGACAGCCATAGGTAGTCCAGTGTCGTCTGCGCAGACGGACTCTTCGGATAATCGCTTACCAGGGGATGTCCACATCCTGATTGGTCCACGTGTCTACGATGTAGGGCTGCTCGGTACCATCGGGTGCCTTCCGGAAGCGGAGGTGTAAGCGATAGAGGGTATTTCGATGGACCTCATATCGGTTACCAACCTTAGTCCCGTACTTAAGGTCAAAAACTTTGCTGATGACTTTTCCTTCATCATCCTTAACGAAAGATCGTGTCTTATGGTCAACCTTCCAAACCACTACACGTAAAGTATTCTCACGCTGACCAAGTGCTGTTACGTTCTCAGGGACAAAGAAGTTCTCAGATCCGATCCTTCTGTATTGCGTGGATATACCCACAGAAGAAGGCTTGTCTTCCCACGTTGTTAAAGAACTTGGCTTATATCTAAGGAAATAAGCTGTTGCAGAGAAAGTTTGGTTGTAGATCCCTTTCCCCTGTGGAATATCCCATGCTCCCTGATAGGGTGGCAAACAAAGCGCTTTCCCAGCATTGAGGAGTCCATCGTAATTATTAGGACGCACAGACATCGCATTTACGAACCACCCCGGTCTGAAATAACCGAAGATATAATCCGAGGATGGTTTTGAGAGATCGTTCCCCTCATAGTTCTTCCAGTCGATCTGAACCTGAGCCACCGCACGCTCGACATAGATGGTTTTGAGCTCACCGGGTGTTGTATCCCCAAACTGGGTGCCGTAAAGTTTTCCGTCTCTGATCTCCACATTCATCACTTCCCCATACATCGGAAGATAGAAGGAGTTAAAGACATGAGGCGATACCTGAGTATCTACGTACCAGGGTTTCTCTATAAAAGTGGCAAGGGGACGGAGTAGAGAACCATTGTACGCACTTAAATAGGGCTGATCATTATCAGCCGACTTGCGTTCATCTTGATTGAACACATCCTCCCATCCTTCCGAGTTGATATAAAAACATAGTTTTTTATCCTTAGGCACCCCATAGAGAGTCAGTGTGACCACCTGGGACTTTGGAACTATCTCATCATCATCTGCCATCCTATAATTAATCGTCCCATTGGACCCGGGGCTCTTAGTGCTCTCGCTGACCAAGCCACTTACCTCATAGTCCCTACCTTCTATAAGTCCGGAAATAGTAAGAGTACGGATCCAATCGGTTCCCCCCTCCTTACCCCAGTATCCGTCACGAACAAACTTATCATTCTCCTTGAGAGTATTGACTGTGGCAGCTTGTCTTTCCTCATCTGTATAAGAATGATAAAAGTCGCCTATCGAACGGGTAGGTACAAACGGATCTACCACTTGCTGTGACACCACTCCAATTGTAAGCGTCACCGGCTCAGCCAGCGTGATTATGCCATCCTCGCTCTCAGGCTGAGTGACGGTAGGCTCGTCCGGATCCGGTAGAGCTTGATTTCCTCGACATCCTGACAGAGCAACCACTGAGAAGAGGGTTGCGGTGGCAATATATGCTGATATAAATCGTGTATTCATGATTTAGCGCTACAGTAAAAGTTAGTCAGGATCGCCGGGGAGCTTTCCCGTACCATTTCCAGTATCCACAACACCATCCTGATCATCTCCGGACTCATCGTCGATGTCAACCTCGATCGTCTGATCCTCCACCTTCCAGGGGAGGACCTTGATGCCGTCGTTGAGGATGAGGCGACCGCCACGGAAGGCGGCGTAGATGCTGTAGGTGGTGTTGCGGCGTACCTCAAACTTCTCCTCAATGCCACCCCCCGCTGCAGAGACGAGCGTGGTAATGGGGAGGCGGAAGTAGGTCATCTGCTCAGCTCTCACAGGAGCATCCTCCGGGATAACCTCACCTGTGGGATTGATACCGATCAGGATGTAGGGCATATCCTCCTTCTTGAGTCCGTCGATGAACATCGGGGGGATATAAAGGAAGTACAAGTTGAGGGTGATCTTTCTCCATTGTGACTTAGAGTGCTGATGATACATCATGTCAAAGCCTATACCATTATGGAGAACATTCATATCATCAAGAGTTTCGGCATATGGAGTGGTGACCTCAGCTCTGTACGTGACAGCATCGCGGAAGTACTGCTGATAGTCTGTCGCGGTACGGTCGCTGTAGAGACGGCTATCCTCAGGCATATCCCTGCCGGTGGCGGTGTACTCTCCACGGGTGGGCAGCATCTCTAAGGTACCGGCACGCCAGTCCGTGTCCACCAGATCCACGAAACGTCCCTTGGTCAACCTGCCGGTAGTGGAGCCATCCACATAGTCACGATTATCTATTCTATAATTTGCAATCTCAGGGCTGAGGTACTCTGTCTTGTCCTTGTTAGCAGTAGTGAGAATGAGCTCTACCCTCGCAAAGACCCGCTCAAGGTCGATGGAGGGGGTCACGGTCTTGGGCGTACCATCGTCATTACCCTTGGGGATGGTGAGCATCGCCTGACCGGTCATAGGGATAATTCGGGGCTGGATACCTTCATTATACAAGCCATTCCTGGTCTTGCTGGTTGGAGTTGCGTCTGCCAAAATTTTACTGCTGAGCATTCCCTCCGCATCGGTCATTTGATCAAGATAGATCTTCTGAGGATCACGGATATTGCCATTCTTCGCCTCATAGTAGCACTGTGGGTCATTGACAAGCATCACGAAGCGATAGCGCCCGGGGGAGAGCGTCAGGTCGAAGGTAAAGATTCCCCCCGTCTCTGTACCAAAAGTCTTCACATCCAGTCCGTCAAAGGCGGTAGGCATGCCGGACAATTTCGGACTGTGGTAGAAGATCGTCCGAATCAGCTTGCCCTTGTCGTAGACGTAGAGCATCACGTGATCGATGCGACTTTCCAGCAATTTTGTATTCGGATCCACAACCTCCGGATCGAAGGGGGTGTCCGGATCATCCTCCGGGTCATCCTTCACCTCGCCGTCGGCACGGAGGGGTGAGCTGCTCGGGAGGATCCTCGCGGTGATACGGACCGGACGCTCACAGCCGTCTGCCTGCTGCTCCTCTGCCGTCGGCACCACGCTCTGGTGGCAGCCGGCGAGGCTGAGGACGAGGAGGCTCAGGAGTAGGAGCCGAGTGGTATGTCTCATACTATTCTTCATATGTCATTACCCGAGTATTACGTCCCGGAAGACGATGTTCCACTTATTGATCGTAGCGCGCACGGCGACATAGGTATCCTTGTCGAGGTCGAGATCGAAGTCGATCCGGATGTCGAAGAGGTGGTCGCACTCGAGCGAGTAGGGTCGTGCGGAGGCGTCAGGGGTCTTGGCGAGGAGGAGATCCTCGACAAGGTTCTTACGCATGATCTCCTTACCATCGGTCTCATCGGTGACGATGAGGAGGGCACCGCGTCCCGTATCGAGCTTCATCACGTCGATAGTGGCAGTGACGGTGCGCCCCTCCATCGCCAGATCCTCGGGGAGGTAGCTGAAGCGTGTATCGGGGGCGAAGGTGCCGTCGATGTGGTACTTGCTGTTACTGTCCTCCACCCGAACGGAGTACTTGTGCTCCGGATCGAGCCCGGTGAGGGTGATGCGGAGCCTATTGGTGATCTGCTCGAGACGGATGTCAACCCGGTCGTAGAATGTACCGAGCTCCGAGCGATCCTCCTGTGTCAGGGAGGTCTTAGGCTGTCCGACGTAGATCGGCGGGATCAGCCCGGCGAAGCTCTCCGCCTGACGCTTGAGGGCGACGATCATCTGCTCCTTCGTCGTGGTGCCGGGGGTAAAGGATCCGAAGTCGAGGACGCTGAGGTCGGTCCCTGCCCAGGCGACGAAGTCACTCTTGCCGACGCGGTAGTAGTCGGTATGGAGGAGGTAGTCCCGGGAGAGGGCGATGTCGTTCGCCGAGATCTCGCGAACCAGCTTCCCCGCCTCATCGAAGGCAAAGAGGCGCAGCTGCTTGATCTCTGCCGGGTAGCTCGGCTCAGTGGCACAAGGCGTCTGGACGTAGAAGCCGAAGTCTACCCCCTGAGGGCAGTCGCTCAGGTCTTCGTAGACCGTCGAGTGGCACCCGGAGAGGAGGAGCATCCCCGCAAGGGAGGCGAGGAAGTATGTTAGTTGTCTCTTCATCATACTATATCGTTAGGTAGCGGAGAGATTAGTTCCAGAGAGCGTAGTGCTTCTCCACAAGATTCCACTTAATGACCTTGGCGGTGATGCGCATGAGGTAGTCCGCCTCCTCGACCGGGATCTGCGGATCCGTGGGGGGCTCGAAGGGGTTGTCCTCAGGCTTGGGGACATTGGGATCCTCGGGGTCGACCGGATCGTGATTCTTCCCGATGCCGGAGATGCCGGTGATGGTGAGATCGTAGATGTTGTTGCGCCGCGTGTCGCAGTAGTTCACAAAGCCCTTGGTGGGGTCCAGCTGCCTATTGAGCGGAATGAGATAGACCATCCGTCCCTCGTCGTACTTGCGGACAGCAGTATTCTTACCCAGCATAAGTGCATCTCTCAAGCGGAGGTAAAGGAGACCGTCATCCACGCCCTCATAGAAGGTGCCGGCCTTGTCCGTCACCTTAAGTACATAGATATTGCGAGCAACTCCATCTTGAAAACCAATCCAGTTGTCAACACGATCACGGTATGCCGGATCAGCCTTCAACTTATCATAAAGCTCCTTGGAAATCTCCACGTTATAGCTCTGCGGCTTGGTAAAATCGTCTGAGGAGGCTACTTCCTTTTTTCCACCCTTTTCCGTGTAGGCCTTTGTGGGGGTGAGCTTGGTGTAGACCTTAGCGTAGGCGATGCGGTTGTACTTGATCTCGCCCTTCTTGTCGGCTACTTTCTTAGTGCCGCCGTACATCGAGTTCTCGTAGAAGTAGAAGCCTCCCTTGATCGACTCAACGGTTGCGGTGGCATTGGTCACCGCCTTGGGGTTGCGGTAGTAGCCGCCGAGGACGTAGTCAGCGCCCTCCTTGTCGGAGACGCGGCGGAGGAACGGGTGCCCTGCCTTTGGATCCCAGTCGGTGGGGACGGTCTTGTCGTCGATGACCGACTTGAATCCCTCGTAGATCGCACTCTCTGTAGTCTCATCGACAAGGGTGCGGGTGCCGGCATGGTCGCGGAAGAGGTAGGTCTCCTTTGCCGAGCCTGCCATCGAGTATGTGAGCGAGGAGAGCGTGCCGATATTGGGCAGAGTGAGACTGAGGCCGTCCTTCTGAGACACCTGTACCTTGGCGACGACTCGCTCCACCTCGGAGGAGATGAAGTTACCGTTCGTCGGAGACGGGTCGGTTACTCCCGGCTCGATGGTGGCGGAGCCGTCGGAGGACTTAGAGGTCTGGATGAAGCCATCCTCGTGGATGACGTCGAGGAAGTGATCGCTCCCCACCGTCTGGTCGGCGGTGAAGTTGGTCTGGGTAAGTCCGAGATCCTGCGAGCCCACCAGCACGGCATAGGGGGTGGTGACGCTCTGCTTGAGGGGCAGCTCGAAGCGCGCGGTGTACTCCGTGCCGCCGGCACCGGGTGTAAGTGCGGTCTGACGGAGGAGCCCCACCTGCGGCATGGAGACCTGCATATAGGTGATCTTACCCTCGCCGGTACCGTCTGCCGGTGCGACATTCGGATCCTGACTCTCGGTGACGGCACGCACTCCCTCGCCAGGGAGACCCGCCGTCACGCGGAGGCTCAGCACCGTGGGTCGCTCGGTACCGTCCGGCTCCTCCACTCCGCGCACCGAGGCGTGGCAGCCGGAGAGTACCGGTAGCGCCAGGGCGAGGAGGGCTGCAGGAGCCATCGTATGTCTGAGCAATTTATTCATATGTCTTATAAAGCTTCTTTTCTTACTGTGGGCAGGTGGGCGGTCAAGCCCGCCTGCCCTATGCCGGCTAAGCGCCGGACTTAATCATCTGTGGTGGATAGATCAGAGATTACTCACCAAGAGTAACGTCACGATTGACATCGTTCCACATCAGGATCTTAGCCTTGACCATCATCTTGGTAACCTCCTCCTGTACGGGCTTGTCAGGATCGGGCTCCGGCTCACCGGGGTTGTCACCGGGCTCGGGGATGTTAGGATCCTTCGGGTCTACGGGGTCGAAGTTCTCACCGAGAGCCTTGAAGCCAACGATGGTGAGGTCATAGATGTTGTTACGACGAGTATCGCAGTAGTTGATCAGATCACCATCGGTAGCCTTCTGAGCATTAGCAGGGGTCATATAGACCATCTTACCACCGGTGAACTTACGGTAGGTCTCGTTACCGGCAGCTGCAGCTGCAAGCTGGGTGTCATAGATCTTACCGTCCTTACCAACATAGAAGTCACCCTTGTTGTCGGTTACATGGAAGGTTACGTAAGCCTCAGTCGTCACAGCACCAGTTTCGGGATCCTTAACCTCAGGAACCTCGGTAAACTTACCGGCGTACTCAGCCTTATCCTTACGAGCGTCGTACCACTCCTGAGGAACAATTACGTCATACTCGCGGACAGCCTCGAAGTCAGCAGCAGCTGCATCAGTAAGGTTCTCAGGCTTGTAGGAGAGCTTGTCAAGAGCGCCATTGATCTTCTTACCTGCCTTAGGAGCAAAGGTGGTGTAGACCTTAGCATACGCAATACGCTTGAAGAGGATCTGCTTCTTTGCGGTGGCAACATCAGTACCATGGTACATAGAGTTCTCAAGGAAGAAGAAGCCCTCCTCAAGAGACTCCTTATTGGAGTCAGCAACTGTACCTACGGTCTTGGCAGTAGAGTAGTAACCATCGAGGTAGTACTCTGCAGAGCCTTCAGCCTTCGGGTCAGAAACCTTCTGAAGCTCAGGGGCAGTCTCACCATCAATGATAGACTTGAAGCCCTTGTAGATGTGCTTGCCCTCGGTAGTATCAAGAGTGCGGCTACCGGCGTTGTCGAGGAAGAGGTAAGCAGACTTTGCAGAACCTGCGAGAGCGTACTTCAGATCAAAGCTGACAGTACCCATTGCCTTCAGAGCATCGCTGACCTTAAGAGCATCGTCTGCCTTTCTGGAAACCTGGAGCTTGGAAACAACACGCTCCACGGTGAACTCAAAGGTGTTAGCGCCAGCCTCGACGTCAGCATCCTTCTTGTCCTTCTCGATGTTAAGCGTGTTGTCCTCACCCTCAACAGTAGAGGTCATCATAAAGCCATCAGCCTTGATGAAGTCCTTAAGGTTGTCGAGGCTGATCGGCTTCGTCTTCACAAAGTCAGCCGGGGTAAGGTTTACGTTCTTATTCAGAAGGAGCGTTGCATTGGCTGCTGCGTTAGGAGCGGTCTCAAAGATCTGAGACTTCCAAGCGTAGTCGGATCCATTCTTCTCCATTTCAAGATCCATGCTCTGACCCTGCTTGAAGAAGAGGTAGCCGTCCTTCACCTTATCCTCACCACCTACGCCGGCAACATCCTGCTGACCATCGGTGAGGGCACGGTTAGTAGATCCCGCAGAGATCTGGGCAATGACGGCACCCTTAGTGCCGGTTCCGCCCACCTCGGGGGTCACGTTGTTGGTTTTGTTGCAGGCTGCGAAGCTGAAAGCTACGAGAGCAGCTGCAACGGTAGTTGTTACTTTTCTCATAATTGTTGTGAGTTAGTGAAAAAGAAACAGTTGTTAGTAATATAGTAA
>NZ_CAKRLH010000027.1 GCF_934359325.1 uncultured Porphyromonas sp. | reverse complement strand
CCGCCCGTGAGGATCAGGTTGTCCACCTTGCCGAGGAGGTTCATGATCACGTCGATCTTCGTGGAGACCTTGGAGCCACCGAGGATGGCGGTGAAGGGGTGCTTGGCGTTATTCAGGATCTCATTGACCGCATTCACCTCCTTCTGCATTAGGTAGCCAAACATCTTGTGCTCTGCGTCGAAGTACTCAGCAATCAGCGCCGTGGAGGCGTGGGCACGGTGAGCGGTACCGAAGGCGTCGTTCACGTACACCTCGGCGAGGTCTGCCAGCTCCTTGACAAATCCCTTCTGGCTCGCCTTGACAGCCTTCTTGGCAGCTGCGGTCTCCTCCTCGGAGGCATCCTTGGGAAGTCCCATCGGCTTGCCCTGCTCCTCAGCGTGGAAGCGAAGGTTCTCCAGGAGGAGCGCCTCGCCGTCCTTGAGCTCCATTGCCATCCGCTTCGTCTCCTCGCCGACGCAGTCGGGAGCGAGCTTTACGTCCACGCCGAGCAACTCAGAGACGTGGGAGAGGATGTTCTTCATCGAGAGCTTGGGGTCGGCGCCGGTCTTCGGGCGACCGAGGTGGGAGGCGATGATGAGGCGACCGCCGTCATCGATGATCTTCTTGAGGGTGGGGAGGGCGGCACGGATGCGGGTGTCGTCCGTGATCTGGAGATTATCGTCCAGAGGGACATTGAAGTCGACACGCACGAAGACGCGCTTCCCGCCGAAGTTGTAGTCTTGGATCTTTGCCATAGCTATAGGGTCTTATTAGTGTATTGATCTCTTTCTTACCCTACAAATTTAGTAATTTCTTGGGGAATAAAGGGTAGGGCTATCCGATCGTGAGGATTGTCCAAAGGTCGTGGTACATTTGTCCATGCTTCAGGAAATCATCGATAACTTCAATCATCTGGGCGCATCCGGTACGCCCTTCTACTTCCTCATTAATTATCGGGGAGATAGCTGCTACATCGATCGGATGGACCGGTCGGGCGAGACGCCTTTCTTCCTCTCCATAGAGGGTCGGGCGAATCGCCCGCTGGAGAGCCTGCCCTACGACGGCTCACCGGCTCCGCTGACGCTGATCGCTCACCCGGAGAGCTATGACCGCTATGCGGAGCGCTTTGCAGTGATCCGAGAGGGGCAGCTGCGGGGGGACTCCTTCCTCGCCAATCTGACGCAAAGGACGGCGGTAGACTTCGCCGGAGACCCGCGTGAGCTGCTGAGCCGGGTGCGGGCGAAGTACTGCGCCTGGCTGCCGGGGCACTTCCTCTGCTTCTCCCCGGAGATCTTTGTCCGGATCTCCTCCGACGGGGTGATCAGCTCGTACCCGATGAAGGGGACGATCGACGCCACGCTGCCGGATGCGGAGCAGAGGATACTCTCTGACCCTAAGGAGCAGGCTGAGTCGGCGACGATCGTCGACCTGATACGCAACGACCTCTCATCCGTAGCGGAGCATGTGCGGGTGGAGCGGTACCGCTACATCGATCGCGTGGAGACGAGGGGCGGAGCGCTGCTGCAGGTCAGCTCGGAGGTGACGGGACAGCTGCCCTCGGAATGGCAGGGAGAGCTGGGCACCATCCTGAGCAAACTCCTGCCGGCGGGGTCGATCACCGGAGCCCCTAAGGCTGCCACGCAGGCGCTGATCGCACGGGCGGAGCAGCATGAGCGGGGCTTCTATACCGGGATCTGTGGTTTCTTCGACGGAGAGAGTCTCGATACGGGCGTGATGATCCGCTTCATCGAGAGGGATGGCGAGCACTTTTACTACCATGCCGGCGGCGGCATCACGATCAATAGCGACTGCCGCAGTGAGTACGAGGAGGTGATAGAGAAGATCTACTTACCCCTATGACCTACTACATCGAGACCATAGGCGTGGAGGAGGGGGATCGGATGCCCCTGGCAGCGTATCACCTCCGCCGGGTGAGCGAGACACTGTGCGGGGTGCCGCCCTTCCTCTCGTCTGAGGAGCAGCTGAGGACGCTTCTCCGGGCAGCTCGACCGGATGGGGTAGATGCGCCGCTCAAGATGCGCATCGTCTACTCCTCGTCCGGGATCGCCGAGGTGACCGTGACCCCTTATACCTACGACATACGCAGGGTCAGGAGACTGCAGATCTACCGAGTGCCGGACGGCTATCGGTACGACCGTAAGTACCTCGACCGGACACTCCTTGACAGCATTGCCTCTTCGCTTCCCGATCACGAGACGGTGGCTCTGCTGATCCGTGGAGATCGGGTCACCGATACCACCTTTACCAATATCTGTCTCCGGAGAGCGGGGCGGTGGGAGACCCCCGACCGACCGCTCCTCGAGGGGACGCGCCGGCGCTCGCTCCTGGAGTCGGGTGAGATCACATCAGTCCCTGTAACGACAGACGATCTCCTCGGGGGACGCTGGAGCGAGATCTCGCTCATCAATGCCCTCAATCCCCTCGGTCGCCTGATCCTCCCGATCACCGCTATACGTGGTCCCATCATCGAGGGGTGGTCATAGTGTGATAAAATGTGTACCTTAGGGGGCTGATCGAGGTATAATCGACCAGCCTGCAATAATCTATCTAACGTATATTTGAGCCATGGACTTGAATCCCACAGACATGAATACCACTCCCCAGGACGAGGAGCAGAAGACCATCACCGGAGCCGCAGCAGAGCCTGCCGAAGAGACCCAGAGCGCCGAGACCGTAGAGCCTACGGAGACAGAGGAGCAAGAGGTCCCCGCAGCAGAGCCTGCCGCTGAGATGACCCCGACGGAGGAGACAACTGTCGCAGCTGCGACACCCGACGAAGAGGACGAGACCGATGAGCAGGATGAGGAGGAAGAGTCCGACAAGGATCCCGGCAAGCCCAGCACCGATCTCTCCCGGCTGAGTGGCGACGAACTCTATGAGGCGATCAATGCCATGGTCGAGGGCGGTACCGTCCCGACACAGCGCGATATGCGCCGTCTCGAGCGCCAGATGATGCCTAAGGGCGGCGTCACCCCTGCGCCTGCCGCTGTGGAGGGTGCCGAGACAGAGTCGACCCCTGAGGACGAGGCAGCGATCCGCTTCATCAACCTCAAGACCCGCGCACAGAAGCTCCGCAGCGAGCAGCGCGAGCAGGAGCGGTCGGAGCGAGAGGCTAATCTTGCCGCTAAGCGTCAGCTCGTCGAGAGACTGAGAGACCTACTGAGCCCCACCAATACGATGAATCCGATCACCCTCCGCAACGAATTCTTCAACATCCGTCACTCCTGGAGCGAGGTGGGTCGCGTCCCCGACAACGACCGCAACGCCCTCATGGACGAGTACTCTGGTCTCCTCGACCGTTTCTATGAGGAGAAGGAGATCGGCGAGGGAGAGCGGATCCAGGACTATGCCGACAACCGCGCCCAGAAGGAGGAGATCATCCGCAAGGCAAGAGCTCTCGGAGAGGAGAAGGACGCCGTCAAATCCTTCCGCAAGATGAAGGGCCTCCTCGACGACTGGAAGGAGGTGGGACCCGTGGCACCAGAGTTTAAGGACAGCCTCTGGAAGGACTTCAAAGACGCTCAGCAGGTGGTCTATAAGAAGCATGATGACCACTTCAAGGCGATCCACGAGGACGAGAAGGCTAATTATGAGAAGAAGAAGGAGCTCGTAGAGACCCTCGAGAAGATGCTCGTTACCCTGCCCGACACCCGTCAGGGCTGGCGCCACTATGAGAATGAGCTGAAGAAGATCCACGGTCAGTGGATGTCCATCGGACGCGTCCCCAAGGACCTCTTCATCGAGCTCAGGAGCCGGTACGACCTCGTGAGAGACGAGTTCTACATGCAGCGCAAGTCTTTCCTCAAGGATCTCTCCGCCGAGATCGCACCCAAGCTGGAGCGCCTCCGCGAGCTGGTCGACGAGGCCGATGCGCTCAAGGACAGTGAGGACTGGGGTCCCACAACGGAGAAGCTCAAGGCCCTGCAGAGGGAGTGGACAGAGAACTCCCGCTTCGGTACCCAGGTGGCCGAGGCGCAGCGTCTCTGGAAGCGCTTCCGTGCCTCCTGCGACACCTTCTTTGAGCGTAAGGCGCAGCTACACAAGCAGCGCAACGCCGATCGTAAGGAAAATCTTCAGGCCAAGTACGATGTGGTAGATCGCCTCGAGGCACTCCTCGATCGACGCAATGACCCCTCCATTGCGGACGAAGTGAAGGCGCTCGAGCAGGAGTGGCGCTCCATCGGACCGGTACCCAATGATGAGAAGGACGATGTGCTCAATCGCTACTTCGGCACTATGCGCATCCTCAATGGTCAGGGCGGTCGCCGCGGAGGCAACCGTCGTGACGGGGGCAATAGAGACCGCCGCACCGGCAACCGCCGCAACGACCGACAGAGGGAGCCGAAGTTTGCCAAGGTCAACCTCGACAAAGACCTCTCCAAGCTCTCCAAGGACGACCTCAAGGACGAGCAGAAGAACGTCAAGCACGGCATCTCCAAGCTCGAGGATGAGCTCCTGCAGCTGGAGACCAATTTCGGATTCTTCTCCGGCGATCCCAGTAACCCCATGGTCAAGCATGTACAGAAGAAGATCGATGAAGTAAAGGCTAAGATCTCACAGTACCAGGATCGTGTGGGGGAGATCAAGGAGGAGGTGAAGAAGCCCGAGGAGGAGACTCCTGCTGAGATTCCTGCTGAGGCTCCCGCTGAGGCTCCTGCTGAGGCTCCTGCCGAGGCTCCCGCTGAGACTCCTGCTGAGGCTCCTGCTGAGGCTCCTGCCGAGGCTCCCGCTGAGACTCCTGCTGAGACTCCCGCTGAGGCTCCTGCCGAGGCTCCCGCTGAGGAGAAGGCCGAGGAGTAATCCCTTATCATCATCCCTCAAGGGGGCTGCATCCGTCCAGGGTGCAGCCCCCTTGTCGTATCCACCCGGTAGGACGGGTCGGACTAGTCGGACAAGTCCGACTCGTCCGATAAGGTGGCGCTATAAGTCCGACTCGTCTGATAAGTCAGTGCGACAGGGCAGCGCACGTCCGATAAGACCGAGGGGGCACGGCGCATACTGCGTCGTGCCCCCTCGGGGTCGATAGATAGGGGTGTGGCTTACTTCTTTGCGGTGGGGAAGAAGATACCTGCGGGGAAGCGGGTGAGGTTCTCCCAGCGATTGAGCAGCACAGCCTTGTCACCGGTCATGTCGAAGCGATAGATGGTATTGGTCTTGTATTTAGAACTAAAGCCGAGGAGGGTATTCATATAGACGTGACCCGTAGTAGGATTGACCTGGACGGTATTGTAGGTCTGGGTATGCTCCGGATTGAGGGACTCCTTAATATCCACCATGAGCTTGGACTCTCCGGTGGAGAAGAGGTGGCGGTAGACCTTCTGACCCAGTGAGCTGTAGTATATGGTGTCGCCCTTGGCGGAGATGCCCGGCGCAGCGGCAAAGGTCATGGCGAGCAGATCGCCTCCATTCTCCTTAGTGATCTCATTCACCTTCTCGACCTCGTATGTCTTGGTATTCACCAGACGGATCTTACCGATGCCCTTCTCGAGGTTGGAGACATAGAGGTGGTCGTCGTCGGCATTGATGACGCCGGAGATGCTGCCACCATACTTCACCTCGTGGACGATGGTGTTGCTCTCCGGATCGATCACCTTGAGATAACTATTCTGCGAGAAGAAGACCTTACCATTGCTGACTGCCATGGTGTTCTTCCTGGCGCCTCTCGATCCCTCGATAAATGTCAGCTGATTGGCTGCGTACATGGTATTGAAGAACCAGATACCCTTATTGTCACGGATGTAGATCTTGTACCCGTCCACTACAGCGACGTGGGTGGGCCAGTCGAGTTCCTTCTCTTTAAAGGGATAGTTCCCGATCTTGCGCAGGGTCTTGGTGTCAAAAATGGTCAGCTGTCCATCCGTGTCGGGGTTCCTATTCTGTGAGATGACGAAGTACTTCCCGCCGCTCTCAAACATATCCTGAGAGCATGCACCGGGTGCGCGACCATTGATGCTCTCATAGACATAAGGCGTGGCACTCGTGCGCGGGGTGATATAGATGAGAGAGCTCATCTCGGAGGGAGTGCTCCAGACGCTGCCTTCGTTGAGGATAAAAGTCCCTCGCGGATCACTGTAGTCATTGAGCGTGAGGGTTACAAGGCTTCTGAAGACCTGCCCCCTCTTGTCGACTCCGGAGACCATCACCTTGGCCGGTCCGCTGGTGCAGACAACCGGTGCGATGATGGTCAGCTCGCTCTTCTCTTCGTCGTAGCCGACATTCCATGCAGAGTTGGATGTGGTGCCGACGATGTCTTTCAGCTCCTTACTCTCCACCTTCACCCGGATGGTGTCTCCCGGGAAGGCGTCCATCGTGGTCTCGCCGTTGTCGAGGGTGAGGTTGATGGAGGACTTCGTCGTCTCCTGGGTCGGCGCATCATCGTCCAGCGAACACCCGAAGAGTGCAAAGCTGAGTGATGCCAAGAGGGCAAACCTCCATGTGAGTGTCATTTTGTTCATGATTATTGGATTGAGTTATGTTGATGTTAGTTCATTTCTTATCAGGAAGGGGAGCAGGCACAAACTTATTGCCGTGAGGTCTGCCCACGTAGCTCTCCATACCATCCTGGAAGGACCAGCCGTCCCAGCAGCCGTCCACAAGGTGGCGAAGGCTGTATACCAGCTGAGAGTAAGAGAAGCTGTCGAGGCGGTTGTCCTTGACGTAGTAGACCCAGTAGCCGTTCTTATACCAGCCCTCCTTCCAGTGTCCGGACTCGTCTCCAAACTTATACTTGTCGGCATCCTTGGCGTTCTCAACGAAGGTGATGCCATTGCCGTTATTGGAGAGCTTCTGCCCGTCGAGGATTATCGGAGCGCGTGGGGTGGTGGGAGTGAACTGATACCCCATGCCGAAGATCACATCAAGTCCGCCAAAGGCCTTGCCGAGGAGCAGACTCAGACGGGGATCGGCCTCGACGACAGCCATCATCATATCGTATCCGGTCTTCTCTCCATCGAAGCGGTAGCCCCATACCATGGCATCGGGTTGCTTGTCGTCGTGCCACTCGATGACGAGGGCGGCTCTCTTCTCACCCTCTCCGACCCAAAACTCGATGTCATTCATGGTGAAGAGCGGGTCTCCTCCCTCGGAGATGTCCGCCTCCTCTATCACCGGCTCGTCGCTGATCTCCAGCGTACCATCCTCCTTCATCCCGAGGTAGGAGAGGGAGAGAGACTTGTCCAGATCCGTTGGCGTCTCGCCCTCACTGATCACCTCCTTGCCATCCTCCGTCAGGTGGGATAGTCGGTAGGTCGCCTTGGGAAGCTTCTCGGAGGGGAGCCAGACGAGGTAAGCAGCCACAAGGTCGGGGCTGAGCATCTCCTGCTTGTCGAGAGGAAGGCTCGGTGAGGAGTCTCCTCTTGTGCCCCTCATCTCTCCGGTCGCAGGGTCGTAGAAGGCATCCGTACCGAAGAGGGTGCCATCGGCTGACTTCAGGGTGAGTGTATTGAGTGCGACCGCCTCGTCCGTACCGTTGTGGAATTGTAGGAAGAGGAGTTGCCCCTTCGGCTCGAGCTTGACGGGACTGACCTTCTCCTCATCAGGAGTGATGGTGACCGGCTGGATAAAGAGCGGCTGGTGGATCTCCTTCAGGAGGTCGTAGGGAAGCAGCCCGCCAAAGCCCTTAGGCTTGATCGCCTGTCCTCCACCGACCGGGATAGTCTGCGGAGCCACCGCTCTAGTACCCTCGCTCCGCAGTACAGATCCGGTCACCGTGACCGGCTTGGATGGGTCGAAGCGGTCGTGGGGGATGGTCACGTCGAAGCGTACCTTGTCCCCCTCACCGGGGATGGCTTCCGGTCTGAGCGTCAGGGGCAGGCTTTTCTTCCCCTGCTGCGAGATGAGGAGGTGAAGGGAGAGCTCCTTATTCCAGTAGTAGGCCATTGAGCCCTTTACTCCCTCCAGGGAGAGGGGATAAGGCATAGTGACCTCAATCGAGACCTTCCGGTCCGTGGGTGTGGGCTCATCCTCACCCGTACATCCCGCCAATCCGATCAGTAGGAGTGGCAGGCAGAGGAGCAGCTTGTGTATAGACATCTTATTCATAGAAAATGGTGTTAAAATCTGACAATGAGAGAGCCGAGCACATTACGCCGTGGCATCGGGTAGTACTGCGTCGACTCGTAGTAGGTGTTGAAGAGATTGTCCACCCTCACCTGAGGAGAGAGGATCACCTTATTTCCGAGGGCGATGGTATAGCCTGCCTGGAGGTTGCAGACATTGTAGGGGTAGGTGAAGTAGGACTGATCCGTTGTGATAAAGCGGACACCGACATAGGTGGTCTGGAAGTTGAGGAACGCCTGCTTGTAGTCGAGCGAGAGACGGATGCTCCACTTCTGCTTGGGGACATAGGGGATCTGCTTGAGGAGCGAGCCGTCATCCTTGTGCTGCTTTGTCCGAGTATGAGAGTCGGTATAGGTGTAATTGAAGGTCACCGAGCTGCGCAAGTCCTTGTGCGTATAGGAGAGCCGGCTCATCAGCTCCACACCGGTAGAGAGGACGTCTCGCTTATTTTGAGGTGTCCAGAGCCACTGATTGGACGAGCTGCCTCTGCCTCGTGCGCTCTCGTCGGTCGGCAGCCAGAGGATCCAGTTGTCGATCAGCATCAGGTAAGGTGCCACCTCAGCCTTGAAGTTCCACCCCCTCCTGATGGGCAGGTCGAGCGAGAATGTGGCATCAAAGGATGTTCCCCGCTCCGGCAGGACGTCAGGATTACCGCCCGGGCGCCAGTAGAGCTCATTGAGGCTGGGGAATCGGTAGTTGTATGCCACACTGCTGCGGACGTTGAACCTATTAGGCACGATGCTTCCTATGACCCCAAGGGAGTAGGTACAGACCGGCTTCCTCCAGTCGTTTGTCTCCAGCATCAGTCGGAGGTCGGTGAGCCAGTGGTCAGCAAACTGCCACCGCACGGAGTTGTGCCAAGAGAGGATATTGCGGTACTCCTTGACCGGAGGCTCCAGATCGGGGATCTTGTACTCGATGTCATCGATGGTGTACTTACTTGGATCCAGGTCCCTGTAGCTCTCCGCCTTGGCCATGTCGTGCTGGTAGGTGAGCGTCGTATTGAGGAGGATCTCCTCGGTGAGACGGTGGGAGAAGTCGCCACTCAGGCTCCACGTATGGCTGGCGTTGGTATTCCCATAGGGGTCGAAGTGGGTCGTGGAGTACCACTTGTCGTACCGCAGCTGATAGAAGATGTAAGCCCCCTTGACGGCCAGCTGAGACTTGGAGCCAAAGTGCCTGTCCCATCCTGCATAGGCGCGGAAGTTTTGTTCCTTCTGCCGCTCGTGAGATGTCGCCTCCACACCAAGTGGCTGCGGAAGCATCCTATTGCCGTACTGATACCATACGGCTGTCGATAGGCGAGACTCGGGCGAAAACCGATAGTGGAGATCCTGCATCGCTGAGGCCATACTGTACTCGGCATCGACCCTCTGCTCGAGGAAATGCTCATTGGAGGTGACCTTATTGATGTAGGAGAAGTTGTTGTCGGAGTGCTGGAAGTAGGCCCGTGTCTTCATCGAGAGGCGATTGGTACCATAGCGCATCGCCCCCTTAACGGTATAGGTATTGTAGGAGCCGTACTCCGCGGAGAGGTCTGTCACCGTGCGACCATCCCAGACCGGGATATTGGAGACATTGACACTGCCTCCGACCGCTCCGGTGCCACTCTTCACGTCATTGCTCCCGTAGACCAGGGAAACCTTGTCAGCGAAGAAGACCGGCATCTGAGAGAAGTCAAAGATCCCTGCCATAACGGGGGTAATATTGACACCATTCCAGTTTACTCGTGTCTGTGACGGGCTTGCACCTCGGAAAGAAGCGGTCGCCAGCGCACCAAGTCCCATACTCTTGACGTTGATCGAGGTCTGCTCGATCAGCAGATCTGCGAGGCTCCTGGACTGGAAGACCTCAAGGATCGGAGCAGGGATGGTCTGTGTCTTTGCCCCTATGTTGACCTCTTTCTCCTTGGTGATATACTTTTCCGTGACGAAGAGGGTCTGCAGCGTATAGCTCCGGGCGATGCTGTCCTCCTCGTGGACGTCTTGTGCGATGGCGGAGATGGTGGGGAGGAAAAGCCCGAGTGCCACCATTGCCGATAGAGCTTGCTTATTCATCAGTCTTGAGGAAAAATGATCATTCTGGGGTATACACCCACCTTATAGCTCTTCACTTCCGGGGTCTCTCGTGAGAAGACACGCACATAGCCTCGCTGTGCCGTGTAGTCGAGGCAGTCGCAGATGCACACCTCGCCCTTAGGAGAGACACCCATGCCGTACATCATGCTGACGCCAGGGAGCTCGAGGTACTTCTCCACTTTGCCGGTCTTGGTATTGAGGGTATAGACGGTCTGCACCGGATCGGAGGCCTTTCTGTCCTTCCCATCCTTTGTGGCCACCATGAGGTTGAAGTAGATCAGCGTCTTTGTAGGATCCATATCGACACGATTGTAATTAGGCATCCCGACGATATCGCCTCTCTTGATGTCGGATAGGACATAGGGGATCTCCACTTTCTTGATCACTCGCTCCTGAGCCGGGTCAATACAATTCAGTGTCAGGCTCTTCTGATCTCGTGCCAGCCTCGGCGTGGTGACTACCCAGAGATGATTGTCGGCATCGACCTGCATCTTACAGGTCTTCGTCAGCTCACCCACGACGACATCCTCCATAAGGCGCATATTGCGGATACTGTAGTCATCGCAGTCAAAGACTGCCAGCCCGCGATTGAGATATGCCCCGAAGACCTTACCTCCGACGGAGGTGATCTTCTCGATGCTGGTAGACTTGAGTGGCAGCTTGATGTACTCCAGTTCTTTATAGGGCGGCTTGGTCCGGATGGTTACGATCTGTCCGTAGAGGTCGGAAACCATTGCCGTAGAGTCGGAGAGGGGTGCGATGAAGCGAGGAGAGCCGGACTCCTTGTACCGGATGCAACCGACGCTCTTAAAGGTCTTCTTATCCAGAACTTCGACGCGCCGGGAGTTATTGACTGCGACGAAATAGTAGCCGTTGATCTCCGTGACAGACTGTGCCACATCGCCGAGGGGTCGGTCATTAACCCACCGGAAGACATCGAAGTAAGTCTTACCGTCCTCGTAGATTACCGATAGGGCGGCGGTATTGGTGGTGAAGAGTCCCTCATTCACCACGATCATCACAGCTTTATTGCCATCCTCCCCCTCGAAGGAGGGAAGCTCCGGAACCTTGTCGCAGGCACACACTACTGAGAGCAGTGCTGCCAAGAATCCCATTGCTTGTACTCGTATCCTCATATCTCTCTACATCGGTCATAGGCTCCAGGGTAGGGGGTATGAGAAAGGCCGCAGGTTTGACTATGAATGTATCCTGATGTGGATCCGTCTG
Source organism: uncultured Porphyromonas sp. (assembly GCF_934359325.1). GTDB lineage: Bacteria > Bacteroidota > Bacteroidia > Bacteroidales > Porphyromonadaceae > Porphyromonas_A. The sequence goes on along the minus strand of NZ_CAKRLH010000027.1, from coordinate 2,054 downwards.
TCGCTCCTTTCCCCGGAAGCACATTACTCTATGACTGTGGCAGGTCTTCCGGCTTGCTCCCTCCTCTCACCTCCTTCCCATCGCCGGGTGGCGACAGTGGAGTGTAGGGTGTGAGGGGAGTCGCTGTGGAGCTTACGGCAGCGGGTCTGCTCAGGACTTGCACCTGATTCCCTTTTCATCCTCTCGCTCGGAGAGCCCGTGCGGGAGGACACCATAGTCTTTGTGGGTGCAATTTTAGCAAATATTATTGATATCGCCAAGTCGGATCAGCGTCCCTCAATGGCTAATTCGCATTTGAGACTCGTCCATCAGCAGCGTAACTGCATCCGCAAGGATGCCCGCTCCGTAGGCATCTGTCGAGCCACGAAGTGGCGAAGACCGATGTACGAGAGTTTATTTCGTGTCCAGACCCCTTGTGGGTCGCCGTCACATCGGAGATGAGCGACAAGAGAGACCACCCATCCGCATACCTGAGCATCAGATGGCTTACCGTATAGCTCTGATGGGGCAGCCTTGCGCCCCCCAACTAAACCCGGTATTAGTCATCACTATTACCGGGTTTAGTGATCACTAATACCGGGTTTAGAATTCACCTAACTCTATCCAGCCTGGTACGATACTCCCCGGTGCCGCAGATCCCTGCCGGGATCGGGTGGGCGAGATAAAACTCAATTGCGTCAGCTCTGTCACACAGCCGACACCGCTGAGTGATTTCCTGACACGGACACAGAGCGTCCCCGATGATCTACACGACCATCGGGGACGCTCTCTTTGTTTATATCGGGGATTACTTGCCGATCACGATGCCGTCGCCCTGCTTGTAGAGGGGCGGGAGGTCGACGGAGAGCTTGCCGGAGATGGGGCGCTCGCCTGTCAGCGCTCGGCCCATGGCGCGCATCCCCTCCGACCGAGTGTCGTAGGCAAAGCCGACGGCGGTCGCCGCCTTCATCGCCTCCATATAGTCGAGGGCGGCGTAGGGGGAGGTGTGGAAGAGGAGGACGCTCTTCGTCTCACCGAGGAGCTTCGTCAGGTCCTCACCGGGAGCGAATCCCTTCCAGGTGACAGCGACCACCACCTTGTCGTAGGAGCGGAGCTTGTCGAGAATGGCCCGACGAGCCGCTGGACCGGTAGAGCGACGGATGGTGTATCCGTCAGCCTTTGATACACGGCTAATGGTGGAGCGAAGGAGGTCGGCGGAGTCGTCCCCGTAGGTAAGGAGGGCGACCCGATCCTCCTTATGAAGCGGGAGGATGCTTTGCTCATTCTTTACCAGTGTCATTGCGCCCTCGTAGATCCGGTCGAGGAGCTCTCGAGAGGCTCTCGGGTGGAGGTCGGCGTCGAGGTGCTTCGTCTCCAGAGGCTCACGGCTGTCGGCACCGAGGAGGTGCTTCCAGAGGAGAACCTTGCGGCAGCGGCGGGTGATCTCCGCCTGGGAGAGGATCCCCTTATCGACCGCTGCGGTCACGTCGTCGAGCGCTTGGAAGGGGTCTGTCGGCGCTACGAGGATATCGGCACCGGCGAGGAGCGTGGTGACGTAGACGCCCAGCTCCCCGGCACCGTCGACGATGCCCTTCATCCCCAGACCGTCGGTAAAGATCAGTCCGCCGAAGCCCATCTCGTGCTGCAGCAGGTCAGTGACGACGGCAGGGACGGCACTGGTCGCCAGTGGACCCGTGCCGAGGGCGGGGACGCTGAGGTGCCCTACCATCATACCGCCGTAGCCCTCACGGATGTAGGCGCGGAAGGGGGCGAGCTCCACCTCCTCCAGCTGGGCGCGGGTGCGACTGATCACCGGGAGGGTCTTATGCGAGTCGGTGGAGGTGTCGCCATGACCGGGGAAGTGCTTTGCCGTGGATAGGAGGCCATTGTCCTCAAGCCCCTTAGAGTAGGCAAGTCCCATGCGGATCACGAGGTCGGGCGAGGAGCCGAGACTTCGGTTGCCGATGACAGGGTTTGCGGGGTTGCTATTGACGTCCAGGACGGGGGCAAAGTTGACGTGGATGCCGACGCGGCGCGCCTCCTCTGCCGTCGCCCGACCATACTCATAAGCCAGT
>NZ_CAKRLH010000026.1 GCF_934359325.1 uncultured Porphyromonas sp. | reverse complement strand
GCAAAGCCGGCAATCGTCGAGCTGCCGTCCCCGGTGTAGTACATCTTGGGCTTCTTCTCCTGCAGGAGGTAGATCCCCAGCGGCGTGGCACGTGCATAGGGCGGACGCTTACGACCGGTGGTGGCGGGATTGACACTCCGGACGAGCCACTGTCCGCGAGACTCGCGCTCCGTGGTGAGGATGTTCTGATTATTTCGGTCGACGAAGATGACGTGGTCGAAGAAGACGCTGTCCGGCAGCAGCTCGAGATACTTCCGCTTCACCATATACTCTCCCTCATCGTGCCGGGCGAGGAAGATGTGGTAGAAGGAGCCGACAGAGTCGATCACGTGGACGAGTGAGCCGTCCTGAGTATAACGCACCGGCTGGAGCGTGTCACCCGGCTCGTAGAGCGCTGCCGACTGATAGCGCTCGACCCCATACTTATCGGTCACGTGCTTGTACTCGTTGCGGTGGAAGTCCTTGATCGTCGGCGACTCCCCATTCTTATTCTTCCGATTGGCGACCACCGCCCAGCGATCCGCCTCCTCGTAGAGGCTCTCGATGTAAGCGAGCCGCTCGCGTACTTGATCATACTGGACGACTCGGAAGGTATCCCGATAGTCGTAGACGGAGTCGAGGTGGTACTCCTCGAAGAGTAGCTCCTCCCGCAGGCTGATATCGGCCGCGGTGAGGGGCTTCTGCTCTTCCGGCTCCGGAGTGGTGGGGATACTGTCTGTAGGAGGCACGCTATCGGTCATCGTCTCACCGCTTGCCCCACCCCTTCCGCAGGAGAGGAGCAGCAGAAGTAGGAGCGACAGGGAGGGCAGGGTCAGGGATCGTCTATTCATTTCCTTAATGATACGAATGGATTGGCGAGACAAGATAACTAAAATCCATCGTCTATGGGTACCTTTGTCCTAACTATGGGACAGAAACTGACTATGGAGGAGATGGGAAGGCTCTCGCCGGAGGAGTACTCCGCAGCGCCTAAGTGCCCCATCCTCGTGATACTGGACAACGTACGGAGTCTGCTCAATGTGGGGGCGGTCTTCCGTACCGCCGATGCGCTGAGACTGCGGGGGATCGTCCTCTGCGGCATCACCGGCAAGCCGGGTCACGCTGATCTGCACAAGAGTGCCCTCGGCGCGGAGGAGACGGTCGACTGGAGCTACCGAGCTGACACCCTCGAGGCGGTGCGGCAGGCACGCGAGGAGGGCTACCTGATCCTCTCCGTGGAGCAGGCGCACGACAGCATCCTGCTCCCTGATGCGGCTCAGGTGATCGACGCCGACCGCCCCACCGTCCTCATCCTCGGGCATGAGGTCCACGGCATCCAGCAGGCGGTGGTCGATGCTTCGGACCACTGCATAGAGATCCCGCAGTACGGCACCAAGCACTCACTCAATGTCTCTGTCGCCGCCGGCATCGTCCTCTACACCATATCACAGCTCTACCGATGAGACGCACAGCCTTTATCATCGTCGCCGCCGGTCGGGGGGTCCGCATGGGTGCCCCGCTGCCTAAGCAGTACCTCCCACTGGAGGGTCGCCCGATCCTCGCCCATACGGTGCTGGCGGCGGCTGCCCTTCTCACCCCGGGAGATCAGCTGATCCTTGTGATCCCTCCCGATGACAACGAGAGGGTCCGCACCCTGCTGGAGGAGTACTGCCCGGGCATCTCCCTGACGCTGGTGCATGGGGGTGCGACACGTGGGGAGAGTGTGCTCCACGGACTGAGAGAGGTGTCGAAGGAGATTGAGCTGGTGGCGATCCACGACGGCGTACGCCCGATCCTCAAGCGGGATATGTGGGACCGCCTGCTCGCTGCGATGGAGAGTGGCGAAGCAGCTATCCCTGTGACCCGTCCCACAGACAGCCTTCGGGTGATCACCCCGGACGGGGACAGCATCGTCCTCGACCGAAGCCTCGTCCGCTGCGTGCAGACGCCCCAGCTCTTCACTCGCAAGGCAATCGTCGCCGCCTACGAGGCGGAGGGCGACACGACACTGACAGACGATGCCGGGCTATACAGTCGCCACTCCGGCCGCAGTCCGCTCCTCGTCGAGGGCGACCCGGACAACCTCAAGATCACCACCCCCCGCGACCTCGCCCTCGCCTCCCTGATCCTACGCGATGAGCTATAGCCTCTTATTGATTTTGTGACTATATTTGCTGGTAGTAGGTAGCACCATCAACACCTGTGAACTATGGGACATGTATTCGAAAGCCTGAAGGAGTATCTCAAGACAGCCTCCGAGAAAGAACTGCAAGAGGACTGGAGTGCGCTGGACCACCTCAATGAGGTGGGGACAGATGCCCTTGCATATGCCAATCAAATCCGGCTGACACAGGGTCTCGACCTAAGCGAACCGGATCGTCAAGAGGAAAAAGGACATTCTTTTTCCTCCAACGATATGAATTACTTAGCAGCATAAAGCAATGGCAGGACAAGGCAAAGCCGCAACATTCACCCTTAAGTCGTATCGGTTTCTCCAAGTCTCAATGGACTTTGAGGCTCAGGAGGGTGCGACATTGAGCGTCTCTTTTGACCCCTATGGAGAGTACTCCAAAGCTACCGGTGAGTACAAGCTACGACTGATCACAAGAGTTTCATCGGAGGAGAAAGAATTCATCTCCACAACACTCCAAGTGGTATTTGGATTTACCGAGCCCATAGAGTTATCCGAGATACCGGACTACTTCTATCCCAATTGTATGGCAATCGTATTCCCCTACGTCCGGTCATTCCTAAGCACATTGTCCCTTCAGGCTAACGTCCCACCAATCATCCTTCCGATCATTAATTTCTCTGACCTTCAGGGAATCCTCAAGCGCAATACAAAAGAGGTGGAGTAAGTCGTCTACGGACTAAGATGACACCAATATACCAGACTCTGGAGGACAGAGGAAATAGAGAAGAGGTTGCTATCCACGGACCCTACTTATGCCGATCTGTGGATGAAAAGGGAGAGAAGAAGAGTGGAACTAGAGAGCCATGGATGGGCGAGGGGTACTACTTCTGGGATACGCGTATAGAGGACGCTAAGTGGTGGGGCGATGAGATCTATGGAGACTCTCGGTACATCATAGGCAGGACAACCTTCGACGAGCAGTCGGGGCTACTCTTCGACACAGTGGGGCGCATGGCTGACCTGGACGACTTCCTTAAGTGCATCCGCCTGCTCCGTGACACCTATCACCCCGATAGATTGACCATCCCTTTTGTCATTGCATTTCTGAGGAGGACGGCAGACTTCCCATACAAGGCGATCAGGATGTGTCCCAGCCCGAGACGATCCTCCTCCGATCCCGATGAAGCCATAGAGTACCCGGGAGGGAAAGCAACGCTACTCATACTAAGGAGAGTACAGATTTGCTTTTTTGACAAAACACTCCTCACAGAGCCCTTCGTCATAGTCTATCCGGAAGAGACTGATCTATCCGGTAGCATAAGAGGCAAAAACTTATAGTCTAGCCTATGGCGCGACCCGGAGACGGCACCCTGCTCGGCAGCGATCTCACCTACCTGAGTGGGATCGGGGAGCGGCGTGCCCGGCTACTGGCTAGCGAGCTATCCCTCCGGACCCTGGAGGACCTGATCCTCTACTTCCCCTACAAGTACCTCGACAGGACGCAGATCTACTCGATCAGCCAGCTCACCTCCGGGCTGGCGTACGTCCAGCTGAGAGGACGCATCGTCAGCCTCGAGCAGGAGGGTCAGGGACACCGCAAGCGACTGAGGGGCTACTTCAGCGACGGCACCGGGATGGTGGAGCTGGTGTGGTTCAATAGCATCTCTTACTGGACCCGCACCCTTCGTCAGGACACCGACTACATCCTCTTCGGTCAGCCCAAGGTCTTCAAGGGCGTCATCAGCATCACCCACCCCGACATCGAGGTGGCGAGCAAGGCGGGCGAGAGCGTCGGGAGCTTCTTTCCCCTCTACCACACCTCAGAGCGGATGAAGCGCTCCGGGCTGGACAGCAAGGCGCTCTCGAGTGCCGTCCGGAGGGCATTCGATCGGGTGCAGGGGCAGATCCCCGAGACCCTCCCCAACTACTTCCTGAGCCAATATGGGCTGATGCCGAGAGCTCAGGCACTCTACGCCATGCACTTCCCCGCCGACATGACCCAGTTGGAGGAGGCACAGAGGCGACTCAAGCTGGAGGAGCTCTTCTACCTCCGCCTCAGGATGCGACTGATCCATGCCGAGCGGCAGGCGGAGAGTGGCGGCTTCGTCCTCGGACCGCTGGGGGATCACTTCATGACCTTTTATGAGAAGGGGCTCACCTTTGAGCTCACCGGTGCGCAGAAGCGCGTCCTGAGGGAGATCCGCGAGGACGTCACCTCGGGGCATCAGATGAATCGTCTCCTGCAGGGCGATGTAGGATCGGGGAAGACGGTGGTCGCACTCCTCGCGATGCTCCAGGCGGCGGACAGCGGCATGCAGGCCTGTATGATGGCGCCGACGGAGATCCTCGCACAGCAGCACTACAATACCCTCACGAGGATGCTCCGGGGACAGAAGACCTCCGTCGCCCTCCTCACTGGGTCGATGCGGAAGCGGGAGAAGGAGCGGATCACCGCTCTCGTGGAGGCGGGCGAGGTGGACATCCTCGTCGGCACCCACATCCTGATCGAGGACTATGTCCGCTTCCACGCCCTCGGCATGGCGGTGATCGATGAGCAGCACCGCTTCGGTGTCTACCAGAGGAGCCGGCTCTGGGAGAAAAACCCCGCCCTCCACCCCCACATCCTCATCATGAGCGCCACCCCGATCCCCCGCACACTCGCCATGACAATGTACGGCGACCTCGATGTCTCTGTCCTCGACGAGCTGCCCCCGGGGCGCACGCCCATCAAGACCAGCTTTGCCCTCGAAAAGGACGTGGTGGAGGTGCGGAAGTTCCTCCACATGCAGCTCCGCGAGGGTCGGCAGGTCTACATCGTCTATCCGCTCATCGAGGAGAGCGAGAAGAGCGACCTGAAGTCGCTTGAGGAGGGGTACGACGAAACCAGGAGCATCTTCCCTTCCTATCAGGTGGGTATGGTGCACGGGAAGATGAAGGCTGCGGACAAGGAGGAGGAGATGCGGAAGTTTGCCGCCGGCGAGACGCAGATCCTCGTAGCCACCACGGTGATCGAGGTGGGGGTGGACGTGCCCAATGCCACCGTGATGGTGATCACGGCGGCGGAGCGCTTCGGTCTCTCGCAGCTGCACCAGCTCCGCGGGCGTGTCGGGCGGGGCGATAAGCAGAGCTACTGCATCCTCCGTGTGGGACCTAAGGCGGGCGCCACCTCGATGAAGCGGATCCAGGTGATGTGCGACAGCACGGACGGCTTCTACATTGCAGAGCAGGATATGGCGCTGAGGGGCTATGGCGAGCTGGAGGGGACACAGCAGAGCGGCACGGCGATGAACCTCCGTGTGGCGGATCTCAGTCGGGATGTGACCGCCGTCACCTTCGCCGCCCGTCTGGTCGACTGGCTCCTCAGGGACGACCCCACGCTCTCCAAGGAGATCAACGCCCCCATCCGCGCCACCCTCGCCGAGCTGATGACCGATGCCCCCGACTGGGGCCAGATCAGCTGACCTCCATACACCACCGGCAGACTACGACTACCCTCTTCTATCGTCCGGATCACTTCATATTACGTCGGAGTGCGACCAGCAGTGAATAAAAATTGCCAAAACTGTCAGAGAGTGTGAAATAAATCAATAACTTTGCCATCAACAAAGCCGTTACGACCGGCTTTCAACTCCTTAGCAATCACGACACCACCACTCCCAGAGTGGAAGGACTTCATACGAATACAATTCACAAATACTATCGGTAGCATTATGGACACAACTATCCGACGCTTAACCGCCATAGTCGCCCTATTCATCGGCTTATGCCTGCAAGTCTACGCCCAGTCGCAGGAGACTGTGACGCTTGACCTGAGTCAGACGACCCTGCAGGAGGCACTGGACCGGGTGCAGAAGCAGACAGGCGTGACTATTACCTTCTCCCCGCAGAGCCTCTCCAAGGAAGCGAGCCGGAAGGTCTCACTTAAGGTGAGTAACGTATCTCTCAAGGTAGCCCTGGACCGCCTCCTCGAGGGGACCGGGATGACCTACACCATCACCGGACAGAAGGTGATGATCACTAAGGCCGGACCGGTCAAGGGTGGTCCGGTCACCATCCACGGTACCGTGGTGGATGAGGAGGGTGAGCCTCTCCCCGGCGTCACGATCCGGCTGAAGGGGAGCAACAGAGGCACCACCGCCAATGTCGATGGTTCCTACAAGCTCGATGTGCCCAATATGAAGACTGCCGTCCTCGTCTTCTCCCTCATCGGTATGAAGACGGAGGAGGTGAAGCCCACGAGTGCTACCGTCAATATGACCCTCCGCGAGGCAGCCGAACTGCTGGGCGAGGTGCTGGTGGAGAGTACCGGATACCAAGATACGGAGAAGCGTCTCTCCACCTCCTCAGTCGTCACCATCGATGCCTCAGATGTGCTGACAGCTGATGCCGGCTCCGTCGACCAGATGCTCTCCGGTAAGATCCCGGGACTGACCGTCCTCGGTGATGTCTCCACTCCTGGTGCTGCAGCCAAGATCCGCGTGCGTGGTGTCTCCACCCTCTCCGGTAGCCGCGACCCACTCTGGGTGGTCGATGGTATCATCCTCGACGACCCGGTGCCGCTATCGGCTGAGGAGATCAACTCGCTCGATAATGTCAACCTCATCGGTAACGCCATCTCGGGACTTAACCCGATGGACATCGAGAAGATCGATGTGCTGAAGGATGCCGCCGCCACCGCGATCTACGGTGTGCGCGCTGCCAATGGCGTCATCGTCGTCACGACAAAGAAGGGTTCCGGTGGGCGCTTTGCTGTTAATTACAGCGGCTCCGTCACCTACAACCAGCGACCCAACTACGGTCAGATGGCGCTGATGAACTCCAAGGAGCGCATCGAGGTCTCCAAGGAGATCGAGGAGCGGGGTCTTCCCTTCCTCTTCCGCGTCTCACGCGTCGGCTACGAGGGGCTGCTGATGGACCTCTACGACAGGAAGCTGACGGAGGACCAGTTCCTCCAGGGCGTGAAGACGCTGGAGGAGAATAACACCGACTGGTTTGACCTCCTCTTCCGCGACACCGCCTCTCAGAGGCACAACCTCAGCCTCAGCGGTGGCAACGACAAGGCGACTTACTACGCCTCCGGAAGCGTCGCCCTCCAGCCCGACCTCGTGAAGGGGAAAGGGGTGAATAACTACAACGGGATGCTGAAGATCAACTTCCGTCCCTCTAAGAAAGTGACCGCTCAGGTGCAATTCCGCGTCAATGGCAGCGATAAGAACTACACCTACATGAGCGTCTCGCCCTACACCTACGCCCTCCGCACCTCCCGCGCCATCGCCGCCTATGACAACGCCGGGGAGCGACTTTTCTACAATAACTCTATGGGTTTCCAAGAGGAGCTGCGCTTCAATATGATGCACGAGATGGAGCACACCGGTAATACGGTGAAGGGGAATGGCTACAATGCCATCGCCTTCCTCGAGTACCGCCCCATCCTCGACCTGAAGCTCAATACCACCTTCGGTCTCAATATGAGCAACACGCAGAGCGAGTCGTGGTTTGACGAGCAGTCCTACGAGGCGGCAAAGATGCGCCGGCTCAATTACGGCAGTCCTCTGCCCGACAACGAGAAGTTCCGCGAGGAGATGTGTACGCTGCCCTATGGTGGTATGATGAGCACCAATAACATGCGCAACCTTAGCTGGCAGTGGCGTGCTCAGCTGATCTACAACCTCCGCCGCGGACCGCACGTCCTCTCGATCAATACCGGTCCCGAGCTCCGCTCCGTGCACTACACCGGAATCTCGTCCAAGGAGTACGGCTACCTGCCGGAGCGCGGTCAGACCTTTATGTACATCGACCCGACAGTCTGGCTCGCCTATAAGAAGATGGCAGAGTACTCGAGAGACCGGATGACCAATAGCCTCTCCAACTTCGTCTCTCTCTTTGCCAACCTCACCTACACCTACGACCGGCGCTACATCGCCACCTTCAACGTCCGCGCTGAGGGGTCCAATAAGTTTGGGCAAGACCCCAAGGCTCGCTTCCTCCCGATCTGGTCGCTCTCCGCACGCTGGAATGCCCACGAGGAGGACTTCCTGAAGGATGTCAGCTGGCTCAATCTCCTTAGCTTCAAGGGCTCCTATGGTATCCAGGGTAATGTCTCCGACGACCAGACACCGAGCCTGATCATGCGCTTCGGTGACTACGAGAGCCAGAGCGAGCAATTCCAGAGCCACATCTCCAAGCTCCCCAACCCCAACCTTCGCTGGGAGAAGAATACGTCGTGGAATGCCGGCTTCGAGACCGCCCTCTTCGACAACCGACTGACCCTCTCCGTCGACTACTACCAGCGTATCGGTACCGACCAGCTGATTAATAAGGTGGTCTCTCATACCCTCGGACGTACCAATATCCAGCTCAATGCCGGTACGCTCGTCAATAAGGGACTCGACTTCATGGCCACGGTGACCCCGATCCGTACGAAGGACTGGACCTGGACCCTCAATGTCAATGGCTCCCACAATGAGAACATCGTAACCGACGGCGGTATCAACACCGACTACACCTACCTTCAGCTCCTCAATGGAAGCGTAATCCGGAATAACGAGTCGGTCAATACCTTCTACTCCTACCGCTTCAAGGGGCTGACAGAGAACGGTCTGCCGGACTTCTACGGCATCGAGCCACCCAAGGAGGGCGAGACGAGGGAGGATTTCTTTGCCCGCGCCTTTGTCAATTCCGGCTCCCGCATCCCGATCGCACAAGGCGGTATGGGGACCTCACTGAGGTGGAAAGATCTGACGCTTAACCTCTTCTTTAGTTACAGCGTCGGCAATAAGGTTCGCCTGAACGACCTCTACAACGATGGCGGTCAGACCACACCAAAGCCGCAGGAGAACCTCTCCTCCGAGCTGGTGGATCGCTGGCGTCAGCCGGGTGATGAGACGAGGACGAATATCCCCGCCATCTCCGCCAACAAACTGGACGACGTCAAGCCCGGAACAAGCCTATCGGGAGAGGAGAGCCCCTATAAGTATGAGTTTGCCCGCAATCGCTGGCAGATGTACAATAAGAGCGACCTCCGCGTCGTCAGTGGCTCACACATCCGTCTCCGCTCCGCATCGCTCGTCTACCGCTTCCGTCCGGAGCTGCTGGAGAAGACCGGCTTCGTCCGCTCCGCCAACGTGAGACTGGAGGGCTACAACCTCCTCCTCTTCGCCTCTAAGGATCTCCACGGACAGGATCCGTCTCAGATCACCCTTGGATCCCGCACGACCCCACCACTGCCCTCCTTCGCCGTGACTGTCAACTTGGGATTCTAATCGCTTACTACAGAACGGACATTTCATATTATGAAACGATATACTTCACTCGTAGCGACCACAGCTCTACTGGCGACCCTCATCCTCTCCGGATGCAAAGGGTTCCTGGACGAGTACTCGCAGGACACCATCGTCCCGACGTCTGCCAAGGACTACTCTGAGATCCTCTACGGGGATGCGTACTTCAAGGAGGAAGCACTCCCCTACAGGTACCTCGACCTACTCACCGACGACGTTATGGCGTACGCCAATACAAAGTCCGTGCAGGGAGAGGATCAGCGACGCACCGCCTTCGGATACTTCACGTGGCAGGATCAGCCTGAGCTCTCCCCTACCAAGGTGCTCAATTCCGACTACACCTGGCTGACCCTTTACCAGCATATACTCACCAGTAACATCATCATCAATCAGATCGGTGAGATCAAGGGGACCCCTGAGGAGATTGCCCGTCTAGAGGGAGAGGCACATGCCGTGCGACTCTTTGCCTTCTTCATGCTGACCAATATCTACGGCGAGCCGTACGATCCTGCCACCGCCTCCACGGCTATGGGTGTCCCGCTCAATTACCACCACTATGCCGAGGACGTTAGCTTCCCCCGTGCCACCGTGGCTGAGGATTATGCTGAGATGGTCAAGGACATCGAGGGCGCGATGACTGCCTTTGCGAAGGCGGACAATGAAGGCACCATCTACCGATGGAACGCCGCCGCCACCGCCGTCCTCGCCTCCCGCGTCTATCTCCATATGCAGGACTGGGACAGTGTCATCAAGTATGCAGACCAGGCTCTCTCGCTCAATGGCGCTCTCCACGACCTCAATAAGCTCCCCGCACCGGGCAGCGATGAGGCGAAGATCTTCCTCGGCAAGGAGAATAGAGAGATCAATTACTCCTACGGCTTCGGATGGATCCCGGAGTTCAGGACGGTCCACCCCTTCTACTTCAACGCCTCCAGCGATCTCCTCTCGATCTACAGTGAGGGCGACCTGAGGTATTACGACAAGAAGGGATACTTCATCAATGCCAATAAGATCAACGTCGGCAGCTTCTGGTTCCCTAAGTACGAGTACGTGATGGACGTCGTCAAGAGCGGTACCAAGGAGGACACTCACACCTACGGCTTTGCCATCCGCTCCGCTGAGGCGTACCTCAATCGCGCCGAGGCCTACGCTATGAAGGGCGACCTCTCCCGTGCGATGAAGGATCTGAATACCCTCCGCCGTGCCCGCATCACGCCGGAGCACGCTACGCTGACAACTCCTGCCACACAGGACGAGGCGATTCGCCTCATCCGCGAGGAGCGTCGCAGAGAGTTCTGCTTCGAGCAGCTCCGCTGGTTTGACCTCCGTCGCGAGGGTATGCCGGAGCTGCATCACACCTACATCACCGGCAATGCCAAGGAGATCGGCACCGAGGAGTACACCCTCCCCGCCAAGTCTCCTAAGTACACCCTCCCCGTCCCTCAGGTCGTCCGGGAGTCCGACGCCGTCCTCGGCGGAGGTAAGACGACCAAGTAATCCTCACCCTATAGAGAATGCAAGCGATATGATACGTCATACATCATCGACACTACTGACACTTGTCGGACTTCTCCTCCTCGCCACAGGGTGCTATAAGGAGGCACCCGTGGTATCGGAGCTCGGTAAGCCGAGATACGAGATCAAGGACGGAAGCGACTACGTCTCTCACACCATCTATGACATCTACAAGCGGACTGGAGTAAAGGTCGTCTACGACTTTGATCCAGGCAATGTCCGCTGGAACCTCGGCGCACAGCTCTCCTGGACCGACCCCCGATACACTAAGGTCGATCCCTCCGTGCCGGAGGACATGAAGGTGGTGGAGGACAATCTGCACCTCCTCGCTGACGACTTCCTCTCCTTCTACAAGGACGACTTCGCGCAGACTTACTTCCCTGTCTACATCTTCCTCACCGACAGCATCGCCAATGGCAGAGCCAATAAGCTCATCACCAACTCCAAGCGCGATCACATTGCGATCAACATGTACCGGGAGGGGGAGGTGATACGCACCAAGCCCGCCATCACTACCTGGGACGCATACCGGTCGGAGACTGTCTCTCAGCTCCACAAGACGCTCTGGGAGTTCATCTTCACCCACAGGATCAGCTGGCCGACGACCTTCAGCAACTACTCTGCCGATGCCTACGACCAGATCCTGGGACTGAGGAAAAACCTCCCGGGTACCACGGATGAGGACACTGAAAATCGGGATGAGATCCTCAAGTCCCACGGCTTCTGGGACTACAATCGGGACTTCGTCTATGCGGATGAGAAGTACAAGGCCCACAAGGACCCCTCGCTCGACATTGCCGACTACATATACCGCATGACGACCATGTCGGAGGCGGAGATCCAGGAGGCGATGGGCGACTACACGATCATGCACGAGAAGTACGATGCCCTCCGCTCCTTCATCAAGGACAAGACCGGCATGGACCTACAGACCATCGGCAACGCTGCCGCCAAGAAGCGGCAGACCCCCGGCGATTAATCACTCAGACATCACCACATAACACATGAAACACTACTACAGACTCCTCCTCACCCTACTGCTGCTACTACCGACCGGTGCCACCCGACTACAGGCCCAGGACTTCGGCGACCTGATCGGAGCAGTCATGGACAAAGAGGACGAGCCCAAGGACGACAAGGCGAAGGAGGATAAGGACGATAAGGGGAAGAAGTACTCCGATGTCATCAAGAATCCCTCCAAGACCGTGAGAGGATTTATCGACCTGCATCTCCAGAAGGGGAAGGTCTACATGGAGATCCCGGTCGCGCTCCTCGATCGACCGATGCTCTTCACCGGTCGTGTCGACGCCATCAGCGACAATACCGACGTCATCGCCGGAGAGATGCCATCGGAGCCTCTGATGGTCTCTTGGTCAAAGGACGACGAGCGCCTCTACCTCCACCAGCTCAATACCGCCATCACCGCTGACCCTGAGTCCTCGATCTACAAGAGGGTGCAGGACAATCACCTGATGCCGGTGCTGAACGCCTTCAAGATCGCCACCTGGCGTCCCGACTCCACCGCTGTGGTGATCGACGCCACGTCGCTCTTCCTCACCGACAAGGCCCCGATCACGCCCTTCCTCCCCAAGTCCCCCTTTGACTCCTTCTTCGGAGCCAATAAGCTGAGCGGGAGCTTCAAGAAGGACCTCTCCTCCATCACCGACATCAGCGCCTTCCCGCGCAATCTCAACGTCACCGTCCGCGCCGTCTACACCGTGGACAAGGAGCCCTTCACCGCGGTGATCAATGCCTCCCTCGGTCTGCTGCCGGACGACAAGGATATGATGCGTCCCCGCCTGCACGACTACCGCATTGGCTACTTCACCAATGGGACCACCAAGATCACCACAGACGCCCTGTCGATGGAGAAGGTGAAGTACATCAATCGCTGGCGCCTCGAGCCAAAGCCCGAGGACATCGAGCGGCACAAGCGAGGCGAACTCGTCGTCCCCGCCAAGCCGATCGTCTACTACGTCGATGATGCATTCCCCGAAGAGTGGTACCCCTACCTCAAGCAGGGCATCGAGGACTGGCAAAAGGCCTTTGAGGCGATAGGCTTCAAGGACGCCATCGTCGCCAAGCGCTATCCGAAGGATGACCCGAGCTTCAGCCCCAACGACATCCGCTACACCTGCCTCATCTACTCCTCCTCTCAGCAGGCCAATGCGATGGGCCCCTCCTGGACCGATCCACGTACCGGTGAGATCCTCCAGGCATCGGTATACTTCTACCACAACGTGCTGGAGCTGATCCACGACTGGCGCTTCTGCCAGACGGCGGCTGCCGATCCCTCCGCCCGCGGGCTCCACTACGAGATCTCCGTCCTCGGTCCGATGCTGCGCTACATCGTGGCACACGAGGTGGGGCACACCCTTGGCCTGATGCACAATATGGGTGCCTCCTCTTCCTACAAGGTGGAGGACCTCCGCTCCCCCGACTTCACCACCAAGTACGGCACCACCCCATCCATCATGGACTACGCGCGCTACAATTACGTCGCACAGCCCGGTGACGGCGTGACCAACTTCCTCCCACCCCTCATCGGCATGTACGACATGTACGCCATCGCCTGGGGCTACAAGCCGATCTACGAGGCTGCCACCCCGGAGGAGGAGCGTCCGATCCTCAATCGCTGGATCATGGAGAAGCAGGGTGATCGCCGCTTCGCCTACGGGCCTCAGCAGATCCTCTCCAATGCCGACTACACAGCTCAG
>NZ_CAKRLH010000025.1 GCF_934359325.1 uncultured Porphyromonas sp. | reverse complement strand
AATGCTTCCTTCCTCGAGATGATCGATATGCTCAATGATCAGCTCATCCGCGAGGGTAAGGATCCGGTCGTCTATGACAATGACTGTCGCGAGGGTATCTGTGGTGCCTGCTCGATGTACGTGGATGGTCACCCGCACGGTCTGATCCCCGGAGCGACCACCTGTCAGCTCTATATGCGTAACTGGAAGAGTGGCGACACCATCACCGTAGAGCCATGGCGCTCCGCCGGCTTCCCGGTCATCCGCGACCTAATGGTGGATCGCTCCTCGTTTGATAAGATCCAGCAGGCCGGCGGCTTCATCTCGATGAATGCCGGATCGGCTCCTGATGGAAATGCGATCCCTGTCTCGAGGG
Source organism: uncultured Porphyromonas sp. (assembly GCF_934359325.1). Classification (GTDB taxonomy): domain Bacteria; phylum Bacteroidota; class Bacteroidia; order Bacteroidales; family Porphyromonadaceae; genus Porphyromonas_A. The sequence goes on along the minus strand of NZ_CAKRLH010000025.1, from coordinate 13,301 downwards.
TTAATTCTGAGCTTGCCATCGACGCTGCCTCCTGCATCGGCTGTGGTGCCTGTGTAGCAGCTTGTAAGAATGGCTCTGCCATGCTCTTCGTCAGCGCCAAGGTGAGTCAGTTTGCTCTCCTTCCCCAGGGTAAGGTAGAGGCAAAGAAGCGTGCCCGTGCGATGGTAGCTAAGATGGACGAGCTGGGATTTGGTAACTGTACGAATACCCGTGCCTGTGAGATGGAGTGTCCGAAGAGCATCTCGATCTCCAATATCGCACGTCTCAATCGCGAGTTTATCAAGGCTAAATTCGGTCAGATAGACTGATAGAAGCTAATCCCCTTCTGATACTACGGAGAGGTTCCCGCAAATGGAGCCTCTCCTTTTTTGATCCTATGATAGAGCTTTCGTAGCACTTCTCCGAGCACGTGCTGTGTCTACAATGATGATCTGATGTCCTTGCCTTAAGCATGCGCCCATTTGCATTGTTAGGCTCGCTAATTATCATTAGATTTGCATAGGGGAGTAGGAGATTCAAAGTATTGAAGTAATATACTGTAAACCAATAAACTTTCAACCTTTTTCATCATGAAAAGAGATCAACAGATTTTTGACCTGATCGACCAGGAGCGTCTGCGCCAGAAGCGCGGTGTGGAGCTGATTGCGTCAGAGAACTTCGTTAGCGAAGAGGTGCTCCGCGCTATGGGTAGCATCATGACCAACAAGTACGCTGAGGGCTATCCCGGCAAGCGCTACTATGGTGGCTGTCAGATCGTGGATCAGAGCGAGCAGCTGGCTATCGATCGCATCAAGAAGCTCTACGATGCTGAGTATGCCAACGTACAGCCTCACTCCGGCGCTCAGGCCAATATGTCTGTCTTCCAGGCTTGTCTCAATGCGGGCGACACCTTCATGGGTCTCAACCTCGATCACGGTGGTCACCTGACCCACGGCTCGCTCGTCAATGCCTCCGGTATCCTCTACCACCCCGTTGCCTACGGTGTACGTAAGGAGGACGGTCGTGTCGACTACGACGATATGGAACGCAAGGCTAAGGAGACCCACCCTAAGCTGATCGTCGGTGGTGCCTCTGCCTACTCTCGTGAGTGGGACTACAAGCGTATGCGTGAGATCGCAGATAGCGTAGGCGCTATCCTGATGATCGATATGGCTCACCCTGCCGGGCTCATCGCTGCCGGTCTCCTCGCTAACCCGGTGAAGTATGCCCACATCGTCACCTCCACGACACACAAGACCCTGAGAGGTCCGCGCGGGGGTATCATCTTGATGGGTAAGGACTTTGAGAACCCATGGGGCAAGGCTACCAAGAAGGGTCGCGTAAAGATGATGTCTGAGCTGATCAACTCTGCCGTCTTCCCCGGAGTGCAGGGTGGACCTCTAGAGCACGTGATTGCTGCCAAAGCAGTTGCTTTCTACGAGGCTCTGCAGCCTTCTTTCAAGACCTACCAGACTCAGGTGCATGCTAATGCTGTAACCATGGCAAATACCTTCCTTGAGCTGGGCTATGACGTGGTCTCCGGAGGTACCGATAACCACCTGGTGCTGCTTGATCTCCGCAAGAAGTTCCCCGAGCTGACCGGTAAGGAAGCCGAGGATGCACTGGTGAAGGCTGACATCACGGCCAATAAGAATATGGTTCCCTTCGATGACCGTACTCCCGCCAAGACGAGCGGTATCCGCATCGGAAGCCCCGCAGCTACGACCCGTGGACTGAAGGAGGGAGACTTCAAGACCGTCGTACACTGGATCGATGAGATCCTCAGCAATCCTACCAGCGAGGAGGTGATCAAGAAGGTCCGCTCTCAGGTCAATGAGCTGATGGAGGATCGTCCCCTTAATGTATGGGAGGATCGCGACTAATTCATTCATTACTTAAGCACATTAATATCGACTTAATGAGATTCATCAAGCATGTGGTCGTGGCTTTTGCCGGCATGCTTCTCTTTTCCGGTTGTGGAAATGGTGTGGAAAAGTCTCTCGATGAGGCTCCCTATAATCAGGGGATACACATCATTCCTCAACCGGTAAAAGTGAATGTAGGCCAAGAGCAGGGTCGCTGGACACTGACCTCTTCGACTAAGATTATCGCAGACGAGAGTCTTGCCATTGTCACAGACTTCCTTAAGGACAAGATCGCGAGCTCGACCGGATACGATCTGTCCGTGGAGCCTACGAGCAGCAACCCCGCCAAGGAGATCCGCTTCGTCATCGTGACTGACGAGGTGATCCCGCACGAGGAGGGTTACTCTCTCGACGTGACCTCTGAAGGTGGTGTCCTGATCCAGGCCTCCACTCCGCGCGGTGCCTTCTGGGGTATGCAGTCTCTCCTGCAACTCTTCCCGGCTGAGATAGAGAGCCCCTCTAAGGTCAGTGCTAAGAACTGGACCGTACCCTATGTCAGTATCGAGGACTACCCGCAATTTAGCTATCGTGGTCAGCATGTGGATCCGTGTCGTCACTTCCAGACGATCGATGACGTGAAGAAGACCATCGATGTCCTCTCTATGCTCAAGATCAATAAGCTCCACTTCCACCTCACCGAGGATCAGGGATGGCGCATTGAGATCAAGAAGTATCCTCGCCTCACGGAGGTGGGCGCAGTGCGTACGGAGGGTGACGGCTCGACCTATGGACCCTACTTCTACACACAGGAGGAGATCAAGGATCTTGTTGCTTATGCCGATGCTCGGTTTGTGGAGATTATCCCTGAGATTGAGCTGCCCGGTCATGCCGTCTCTGCCCTCTCAGCCTATCCCTGGCTGGGATGCAAGGGGGAGGACTTCCCCTACGAGGTGCGTAACATCTGGGGAATCTCCAATGAGGTGATCTGTGCCGGTAAGGACTCTTCGATTGAGTTTTACAAGGACGTACTGACGGAGGTGATGCCTCTTTTCCACACTGATTTCATCCACATCGGTGGCGATGAGGCACCCAAGACTGAGTGGAAGCGCTGCCCCAATTGTCAGAAGCGGATCCGTGAGCAGGGACTCAAGGATGAGGACGAGCTACAGAGCTGGTTTATCTCCCAGATCGGTATCTTCCTCAGCGAGCACGGCAAGCGGATGATCGGCTGGGATGAGATCCTCGAGGGTGGCATCCCGGAGAATGCCACGATCATGTCGTGGCGTGGTGAGCAGGGCGGTATCAATGCGGCCAAGGCCGGTCACGATGTAATCATGACCCCCTCATCTCATGGTTTTTACCTCGACTACTACCAGGGCGATCCCAATGTTGAGCCTGTGGCTCTCTGCTGTCGATCGACCCTGTCTCAGGTATACGCCTACGTGCCCATCTCCGAGCATATCACTCCAGAGATGGCACCCCATATCCTCGGCGTGCAGGGCAATAACTGGTCGGAGTATATCCCCGATGGCAAGCACGCTCAGTATATGGCTCAGCCCCGTATGGCTGCGATCGCTGAGGTGGCGTGGTCTCCTGTAGAGCAGAAGGACTTTGACGGCTTTGTTGGCCGTCTCGAGAACTTCACCGCCCGTCTCGGACTCCATGACTACAATTACTTTATCCCACAGCCTGAGCAGCCCGACAATCGGAGCATCGACTGTGTGACCTTTACTGGTGAGAGTGTGACGATCCCCTTCGGGACCGTTTACCCGGTGCACAAGATCATCTACACGACCGATGGTACCGATCCGGAGGAGGGCAGTGCTCTGGAGTACTCTGAGCCCCTGACCTTCTCCTCCGACACGGAGCTGAGGATCCGCTCTCTGACTCAGAGCGGTGCCATGAGCCCTGTGCGTATCATCACGATACGTCGTCAGGACTATGCGCCCGCTGTCGCTGCCACTGCTGATGGGTACGACTCTGGTCTCGACCTGAGGACAGTCCGCAAGCAGTTCAAGTCCTCTGACGACCTAGAGTCCTACTCGGGTGACGACGCTGTAGTCCTCCACGGAGTCAAGCTCAGTGAGAGTGGAGAGAATGTCTACAAGCAGCAGATGGAGGAGCACCTGATGAGTAATGTCAACTGGAATGCTCAGGACTACTCCGGCTATGTGATGATCCCTGAGGCTGGCGTATACCGCATCCGCTGTAGCAGCGACCGTCTCTGGCTCGATGACAATATGATCATCGACAACACCGGTGTCTGCAAGCGCAATACCCACTCCGATGTGACCCTTGCGCTTGCTCAGGGACTGCACAAGATCCGCTTCACTCAGGTACTGGACTTTATCGGAAACTGGCCCAGCGGATTCTATGACCAGAGACCCTACATAGGTCGCTTCGACAAGGGTGAGCCGCTTAAGACTGTCCCAGACGAGGCTTATTTCTGTGACAAGAAGTAATCAATCTAACTAACCTACAAGGGGGTGCATCTGCGAGAGGGTGCGCCCCCTTCTATTTATTACCGGATCCTCGTGAGAACCTCGATAAGGGGTGTGAAGTCTGAATTTATAGTGATAGCTAAGAAGTTACGGGTCAGATGCGATGGGAAATGGTTAGGGGAAAAGGGTAAAAAGGTGTATCTTTGCGTACTCTTTGCATAGATGCCGGGAGTAGCGGGGTGGGATTAGAGTAGTAGTAATCCAAATTATTTGCAGCATATTATGATAAAAGCAGACCTTGTCAATGAGGTTTCCAAGAAGACCGGGATCGAGCGCAAGCTCGTCATGGACACGATCGAGTCGACTATGGATGTGATCAAGGAGACTATGATCAATCAGGAGAACGTCTACTTGCGTGGCTTCGGCAGTTTTGTCGTTAAGGAGAGGGCAGCCAAGACCGCACGTAACATTAGTAAGAATACGACCATCCAGCTGCCGGCTCGTAAAGTCCCCACCTTTAAGCCCTCGAAGACCTTTGCTGAGAAGGTAGACAAGAATAAGTAATCCTATCTCTCTATAGTCGCCCAGAGTGACTTCGGAGAGTGTTCTATAAATTTAATAGTAAGTATTATGCCAAACGGGAGAAAGAAGAAGAGACATAAAATGTCTACGCACAAGCGTAAGAAGAGACTGAGAAAGAACCGTCACAAGAAGAATAAGTGATCGCTCTACCCTGTACTTCTGACTTCAGTCTCATATAGAGATCTGACAGTAATGAGTGCAGTGTGCTCATTTTACGCCTTGAATGGTTTTGAGAGTGAGTCTCTACGGGAAGCGGTTTGATAGTCGCATACTCATGTAGGCTCGCTCTTGTTTTTTATTAATAGGCTATCGGCCACACGGCCGTAGCCGAATGATTAGATTTACTCGTGTGAAAAGTCAACTTGTCATCGATGTGCGACCGAAGGAGGTCCTCATCGCGGTCCTCGAGGATCGTAGACTGGTGGAGCTCCGGAGAGAGAAACAAAACATCTCTTTCTCGGTGGGAGATATCTATCTCGGCACGGTGAAGAAAGTTATGCCCGGTCTCAATGCCGCCTTCGTCGACATAGGGCACCAGAGGCAAGCGTTTCTCCACTACCGTGACCTGGGAAGTAGCTTCCTGACAGCTCAGAGCTTCCTCAGCGCACAGCGTAAGTATGGTAAGAGCTTTTCTCCCGAGCGAGTAAAACTGGAGAAGCCTATCCCCAAGACCGGGGACATCGCCGATCAACTCAAGGCCGGTGATGAAGTGATGGTCCAGATCACCAAGGAGGCCATCTCCACCAAGGGTCCCAGGCTCTCTGCAGAGCTCTCCTTTGCGGGACGCTACTTAGTCCTTATCCCCTTTGCGGACAAGGTCTCCGTGTCCCAGAAGATAGGGAGCAAAGAGGAGCGGAACAGACTGAAGCAGCTGGTCCTCAGTATTAAGCCAAAGAACGTGACGGTGATCGTCAGGACCTCTGCGGAGGGCGTCAAGGTAGCTGAGCTGGACCATGAGCTTCGTAGTCTGATCAAGAAGTGGACTTCCACCGTCGACAGTCTCAATACCGCCGTCCCTCCCTCTAACTCCAGGAAGAAAGGGCAGGGCAATGGCAGGAAGAACTCCTCTCCCTCCTCTGACGGCAAGCCCTGGCAGATGCTCCATGAGGAGACCAATCGAGTGATCAGCCTCCTTAGGGACACGTATGACTCCTCGCTGAGGGAGGTCTATGTCAATGATCAGAGTATGGTGCGGGAGGTCACGGACTACGTCGATCTTATTGATCCCGGCAAGGGTGATATCGTACGGTTTTACGACGGTCGTAATCCTATCTTTGATCACTTCGACATCACTCGTCAGATCAAGCACCTCTTCGGTAAGATCGTTACCTACCGTCAGGGGGCTTACCTGTACATAGAGCAGACCGAGGCGATGCACGTCATCGATGTCAATAGTGGCAATCGTGCACGTGGATCCTCTCAGCAGGAGGACACCGCCGTGGATGTCAATCTCTCCGCCGCCGAGGAGATCGCTCGTCAAATGCGGCTGAGAGACTTGGGTGGCATCATTGTCATAGACTTCATCGACATGGCTGAGGCAGCCAATAGGCAGAAGCTCTACGAGCATATGATCCAGTGCATGACCAATGATCGAGCCAAGCACACGGTTCTGCCGCTCACGAAGTTTGGCCTCATGCAGATCACTCGTCAGAGGGTCCGCCAGGCGATGATCGTGGAGACGCAGGAGACTTGCCCCACTTGCTCAGGCACAGGTAAGGTACAGCCCACGCTCTTCTTTACCGATAAGCTCGAGCAGATGATCAAGCAGCTGACGCAGGAGGAGGGCATCCGAACCTTCACGCTCCATGTCCATCCTTACGTTGCCGCATTCATCCGCAATCGTCAGGGGAAGGGATTCCTCGGACTGATGGGTACGAAGTCACTCCTCTCCACCTGGAGGACTGCCTATGGTAAGGGCATCGAAGTGCTCCCCGACCAGTCTATAGGGATGATTGACTATGAGGTGACCGACTCAGAGGGTAATGACCTGTCACACTTTCTCGACGAGGACGTGAAAGGTCTGGACCCTGAGGACGCAGAAGCAACTGAGGATTGATAGGGCTGAGACCAGCCCCCATATTACTCGCTCTCGATAAGAGAAGCAACCTAAAGGAACAACAAGTCGGAGTGCCTCCTCAAGTCTGAGGAGAGTACTCCGGCTCTTTTTTGTGCCGTTTCGTCCTCAATTCGTTGCCTATGCTCACGCTTCCAAGGTCTGGAGTGACGGGATAGGTCAGATCCATCAGAACCGCATAGGATGCCCAGAAAACTAACACCGGCATGAGTCTACACTATTACCGGTATTAGTGAACACTAAACCCGATATTAGTGTGAACTAATATCGGGTTTAGAACTAGTGTGTCTTCTCCTTGGTCATACGATCCTTCGGTGAGGTGTGGCATCGAACGGGGTAATTAAGGAGAAAAATCGTAAATTTGGACACCTTGGTCAGGAGATCGTATGACGCTGAGTGCTCAGTGAGCTCGCGTGGTGGACCAAGGGGTCACTGAAACGATAAGTATGAGTAGGAAGAAGCCCAAAAATCAAGTGCCGGAGCCTGTCCTCCGACGTCTGCCGTGGTACCTGGCTTACATAAAGCTGCTGCAAGCACGAGGAAAGGAGGTGGTCTCCAGTACCTATATTGCTCGAAGCATCGGTATCGATCCGTCGCTGGTGGCGAAGGATCTCTCGTATGTCAATATCGTGGGCAAGACGCGGGTGGGTTACTCGACTGATGAGATGGTAGAGGTGCTGGGTAAGTTCCTCGGCTTTGTGGATCAGCACAGGGCATACGTCTTTGGGTGCGGAAACCTGGGTGCGGCACTGATACGGGATAAGGGACTCTATCAGTATGGTCTGGACATTGTCGCGGGCTTCGATACCAGTCCTGAGGTGATCGGGGATGACTCCCTCGGGGTGCCGATCTACGACATGGCAGACCTCGAGTGTAACGTCCGGGATGATGTACGCATCGGTGTACTGACGGTGCCGGTGGAGTTTGCTCAGGAGGTGACCGACCAGCTGGTGGCGTATGGCTTTAGGGCGATCTGGAACTTTACCCCCTTCCGTATATCGGTGCCGGAGGGTGTGGTGGTGGAGAATCTCTCGATGTATGCCAGCCTTGCAGTGATGTTCAATAGAGTCAGCTCCATGGATCACGAGGAGTCATGAAGGTATTCTGTACGGACTTCTCTCGCCTCAGCCGTTCGGGGCTGTCGGGGTGTCCTCTGATGGAGGATCTCTATCTCAGAGGGGATCACACACTACTGAATAGTGGTAAGCGAGTGATGATCACCTCCTGGATGAGGGGTCTCTCGTATATGCCTCAGCTCGTAGTGAGGATGGACCGAGCGGGTAAGGGATTTGAGCCGCGCTTTGCCGATCGGTACTACCACCAAGCGGCGATTGGGCTCGCTCTGGCAGACAGAGAGTTGCTGGAGGAGCGCCTTCGGTCGGGGATGGATCCGGGGCTGTCGTACTCCTTTGATGGCTCACTGGCGCTGACCCGCTTCCTTTCTCTCGAGGAGCTTAGCGGTGCTTCATTATCGATATTAGAGAGCGATGGAGCTGTGCAGCTGGATGAGCCTCTCGAGTCCCTCTCTCTACCCTCTCGGGAGAGGATCAATGAGGTGGTGTCGGGTGTGGCTCAGCGCTTCCTCCTCAAGACTGGCGACTGCCTCTGCTTCCCCCTGTGGAGCGGGTACCGCTCTCTGGAGCGGGGGCGCTACCTATTCGTTGCGGAGGGGGATAAGGAACTACTTAGTATTGGAATCGAATGAATACAGACAAGAAATGGATGGCGCTAGCTCTCCTGCTCCTCCTGCCGTACGCTCCTCTGCTTGCGCAAGAGAGGGTGGGCGATGAGCCGCAGGATAGAGTCTGGGCTCCTCGGGTGACAGGTGCGCCGTCGCTCCTGATCACTCCCGATGCTACCTCGGCCGGCTTGGGGGAAACTGGTCTGCTGGCTGCACAGGGTGCCTTTGCTCTGATGCACAATATGTCCCTCCTCCCGTTCTCTGAGGAGACGTGGGGCGTGTCTCTCTCCTTTACCCCCTGGATGCCGGATCTCTCACGAGATACCAACCTCTCAACGCTCCTTGGCTACTACTCTATTGACGGGGCATCCGGCCTGCGGCACTCGATCGCAGCGGGGGTGAGGTACTTCAGTGTCGGTCAGACGCTCGCATTCCCCAAGAGCCAGCGGACTGTCTTGGAGACGCGACCCTATGAGCTCTCCGTCGATCTCGGGTATGGACTGCGGATACTGCCGTCACTGAGTATGGGAGTGGGACTCCGGTACTTTGTCTCGGATTACAATATCTCTCAGAACGGAGTCTCGAGTCTCGCGCAGACTGTGATGGGGGACCTGAGCCTCACGTACAGTCAGCCGGTCTCCATCGAGAGACTATCGACTGAGCTTACCGCAGCCCTTGCAGTACGTAATATTGGAGGAAAGATTTCTCATGATGGAGGACTCTCCTACCTTTACTCTCCGGCTACTCTGGACTTCGGCGTGGGTGTGCGACTTCACCTGACCGAGTCGGATGAGCTCTCTCTCCTGATCACCGGGGATAAGCTTATGGTCCCGCAGTACCCTACCGCCGGACAGGGTGGGAGTAGTCTGGATGAGCAGCGCAAGGCATACTATAAGCTCTCGCCCTGGGAGGCGATCGGAGAGTCCTGGAGCGATCCCGATGCCTGGCGTGACCTCGGCTGCTCTCTGGGTCTTCAGTATGCATACAAGGGTAGAGCCTTCGGCAGAGTCGGGTACAGACACCAGAACTCCAATGCCGGACTCGGGACCGGTCTCTCTCTCGGAGGGGGATTCCGCTACGAGATGGTGCAGTTGGATCTTGCATACTTCGTGGCTCAGGATAGCAAGTCACCGCTCAATAACACGCTTCGAGTAACCCTGAGTACAGACTTCTGATGAGCGTACCTAAGATACGAGTTGGCTACGGATATGACGTCCACCGCTATGTGGAGGGACGTAAGCTGATCTTGGGAGGTGTCACTGTCCCTGCCGAGAGAGGGCTTCTCGGACACTCTGATGCCGACGTGCTGCTACATGCTATCGCTGATGCCCTCCTCGGTGCGGCAGCTATGCGAGATATAGGCTACCACTTCCCCGACACCGACCCGAGATACGCCGGAGCCGACTCCGTGGTGCTCCTCCGGGAGGTCTTTCGGCTCCTCCTTGAGAGAGGCTATAGGGTGGGTAATATAGATGCAACGATCGTGGCGGAGGCGCCTAAGCTTAGTCCCTTTGTCCCTCGGATGCAGGAACGGATTGCAGAGACGCTTGACCTGTCTGTGGATGAGGTCTCCATTAAGGCCACCACCAACGAGCGGATGGGCTTTGTGGGGCGAGAGGAGGGGATGGCCGCCCACGCAGTTGTCCTCATTTATCAGTAATGAGAAGAGCTAAAAAAGAGCTAATTTTGCGTCCGGAATTACCCTAAGCCAGCTAGTCAATGTATATCGGAGTACTAAAGTCCAAGATTCATCGGGTCCACGTCACCGAGGCAAACCTCAATTACGTGGGAAGTATCACCATCGATGAGGAGCTGATGGATGCAGCCCACCTGATCAGAGGAGAGAAGGTGCAGGTGGTCAATAATAATAACGGCGCTCGGCTGGAGACCTATGTGATCCCTGGGGAGCGAGGCAGCGGGACAATCTGTCTCAATGGTGCCGCAGCCCGACACTTCCTACCGGGCGACATCGTCCTCATCATATCCTATGCGCATATGACACCGGAGGAGGCTCTCAACTTCGAGCCAACGGTTATCTTCCCCGATACAACTACTAATAAACTTGTCGACTAATCCATATGACTAATAGATCTTATCATACCCTTGAGAATCATCTCCAGACAGCGGTCTCGGAGGCTCTGAAGTCCCTCTTCGATATAGACCTCTCGCCTGAGAAAGTACGGCTGGATCCCACTCGGAAGGATCAGGATGGGGACTTCACCCTAGTCGTTTTCCCATTCCTCAAGCAGGCTCACTTGAAGCCTGAGGAACTGGGCAGTGCCGTGGGTGACTACCTAACAGCTCACTGCCCTCGGATGATCCGGAGCTATAATGTGGTCAAGGGATTTCTTAATCTCTCCCTCACCTCTGCCCTCTATGTGGATCAGCTTGGCGAAGTGACGGATCAGGAGCACTTCGGCACCCGGACTGCAGGTGAGGATGCTCCACTCTATATGATCGAGTACTCCTCGCCCAATACCAATAAGCCGCTTCACCTCGGGCATGTGCGGAATAACCTCCTCGGGTACAGTCTGGCGCAGATCCTGGAGGCGAACGGCTGTCAGGTGATCAAGACCAATATCGTCAATGACCGAGGTATCCACATCTGCAAGTCGATGCTGGCGTGGCTCAAGTGGGGCGACGACATTACGCCGGAGAGCTCGGGCAAGAAGGGGGATCACCTGGTGGGAGACTTCTATGTCCTCTTTGATAAGCATTACCGGGCTGAGGTGAAGGAGCTGATGGACTCTCAGGGACTCTCTAAGGAAGAGGCCGAGGCAGCCAGTCCGCTGATGAAGGAAGCGCGCCAGATGCTCGAGAAGTGGGAGGCCGGAGATGAGCAGGTTCGCTCGCTATGGAAGCGGATGAACGACTGGGTCTATGCCGGATTTGACGAGACTTACAAGCGGCTGGGTGTCGACTTCGATAAGATTTACTACGAGAGCGACACCTACCTCGAGGGTAAGCAGGAGGTGCTTCGTGGACTGGACGAGGGACTCTTTGTTCGGGATGAGGACGGTTCCGTTTGGGCTGATCTGCGCGAGGACGGGCTGGATCGAAAGATCCTGCTCCGCTCCGATGGCACCTCGGTCTACATGACTCAGGATATCGGCACGGCAAAAATGCGCTTCACTGACTATCCGATCGACCACATGGTCTACGTGGTGGGCAATGAGCAGGAGTACCACTTCCAGGTCCTCTCCATCCTGCTTGATAGGCTCGGCTTCCCCTTCGGCAAGGAGCTTGTCCACTTCTCCTATGGTATGGTGGAGCTGCCCAACGGCAAGATGAAGAGTCGCGAGGGTACGGTCGTCGATGCTGATGATCTGATGCAGGCGATGCATGAGGAGGCGCATAATGTGAGCGAGACGCAGGGGCAGATCAAGGAGCTCCCCGAGGATGAGCGCAATGAGGTCGATGAGATCGTCGGCATGGGCGCTCTGAAGTACTTCCTCCTTAAGGTCGATCCGCGGAAGAACATGATGTTTGACCCGGAGGAGTCCATTGACTTCAATGGCAATACCGGACCATTCATCCAGTATACCTATGCACGTATCTGCAGTCTGGTCAGCAAAGCTGGTGATCGAATCAACTGGAGAGGTGCCGCACTCGAGCTGGAGGAGAAGGAGAAGTCGCTCGTGCAGGCGATCGACCGCTTTCCGAGCGTGGTGTCAGCTGCTGCGGATGATCTCAATCCTGCTGCGATCTGCAACTACACCTTTGACTTAGTAAAGCTCTACAATCAGTTCTATCACGACTGTCCTGTGCTTCGGGAAGAAAATGCGCAGCTCCGCTCCTTCCGTATTAGCCTGAGTGAGGAGACCGGAAAGGTGATCAAGACTGCCATGGGGCTTCTCGGTATACAGGTACCCAAGAGGATGTAACGCTCCTGTTAGCACGACAAGGCTATGGCTCTATTTCACGAGGAAAAGAAGCAGCTGGAGGTCGACAAGAAGTACCTCCGGATGGCGCGCATATGGGCGGAAAACTCCTACTGCACGCGGCTCAATGTGGGAGCACTCATCGTCAAGGACAAGATGATCATCTCCGACGGATATAACGGCACACCGTCAGGATTTGAGAACAAGTGCGAAGACGATGAGGGCAAGACAAAGGCCTATGTGCTTCATGCCGAGGCCAATGCGATAACCAAAGTCGCCGCCTCCAATAATAACAGCACCGGAGCGACTATCTACGTGACAAACTCCCCCTGTATGGAGTGTGCTAAGCTCATCATCCAGGCAGGGATACGAAGGGTTGTCTATGCGACTCAGTACCGAATCACTGAGGGCATCGATCTACTTCGTCAGGCAGGCATCGCGGTGGATCATATCGACATAGACTCTTCCGAAGATCTCTAACGGCACGTCTGGCTATGACAAAAGAATCTGTCCGTAATATACTCGCTACCCTCCTCGTAGTACTTGCGACACTTCTCCTGGCCGGGGGCGGGTATTATCTGGGGCGTTATAGGGCAGGACTTGGGAAAAACTCCGCCCTGGGTAAGCTCCAGGCATCACTTGATCTGATCAATACTCAGTATGTAGACGAGGTCTCAAGTGACAGCTTGGTGGAGACCCTAATCCCGAGCCTCATGTCTCATCTCGATCCTCACTCAAGCTACCTGACTGCAGAGCAGCGGAAGAAGGAGCGAGAGGAGCTGGAGGGCTATTTCTACG
>NZ_CAKRLH010000024.1 GCF_934359325.1 uncultured Porphyromonas sp. | reverse complement strand
ACGACCTTTACGGACGACACTGTCTGTACTATAGCTGTGGCGGATGCGATCTTGCACCACAAGTCTTACGAGTCTGCACTCCTGGAGTGGTGTGGCAGATACCCCGGGAGAGGGTACGGAGGACGCTTCCAGATGTGGCTCACCTCTGCTGTCCATCGACCATATGGGAGCTATGGCAATGGATCCGCAATGAGAGTTTCCCCAGTGGGCTGGGCATTTAAGGATCTGGAGACAACTCTGGCAGAGGCAGAGCGGACCGCTCTCCCCACGCACAATCATCCCGAGGGGATCAAGGGGGCTCAGGTGGTAGCTGAGGCGATCTACCGGCTTAGGCGGGGTGAGTGGGACAAGATACAGGAGCTCCTTATCTCGTCCTACGGAGCAGACTATGAGCGGCAACTTCCCGGCGTGGGTGTCTTCGATGAGACTTGTCAGGGATGCGTCCCTCTCTCCCTGCTCATACTGACTAAGTCGACAGACTTTGAGGACGCGATACGCTCAGCAATTCACTACGGCGGAGATAGTGATACCCTCGCTGCCATCGTGGGGAGTATGGCAGAGGCCTACTTTGGGGCCCCTGCTCCCCTGGCAGAGAGAGCGCTCAGCTATCTTCCACAGGATATGCGGGAGATCTACGAGGAGTTTAGAGATCGCTTTATGTCGCCCTCTTCCTCTTCCCTATAGGTCTAGGATCGGAAGGGGGATAAAGCTCGTCTCAGGATAGTGCCTCTGCAGATAGACACGGAGATATCTCTCGGTCTCTGCAGTGATCCGATCATCGGTGAAGACACCCTTATTATATAGGAGTGCCGGAGTAGGGATGCCCCTGTGGGCAAGTGCTTCCATGCTGAGGAGGATGTGATTGATGCTTCCCAGCTTCGCTGTCCCGACGAGGATGCAGGGTAGTCCCTGGTCAGCAATGTAGTCTATATTGAGATAGTCCTCCGTCAGCGGCACCATAAGTCCACCTGCCCCTTCGACCAAGACCTTGTCGTACTTCTGCTCAAGCAGGTGAGTGTTGGCAGTCGCCTTGTCATACTCTGGTGCGCGCCCGTCGATGGCGATCGCCATGTGGGGAGAACAGGGGTAGGAGTATAAAAGGCAGCAGGTCGTCCCATCGATATCCTCCGGCAGTAGTGCTCGATCCTCTATCTGCCGATGCATGGCAATATCCTCTGAGATCCCGTGATTGCCCGTCTGGATCAGCTTCTGAGTGACGACGTCCACGCCTTCTTCGCGGAGTGTCCTTGAGATAAATCCAGTGGCGACTGTCTTACCGGCGTCCGTATCGATGCCGGAGACGAAGTAAGTCTTGAGGGGGAATAATTCTTTCATATCATCAATTGCTTTCATCAGCGCCCGTAGCCAAGTACTCCCACATAGGTGAGTGGCAAAGAGGCGCATTGGGATAAGTTTAAGTTCTCTCTATACGTCTGCTCCATCGCTCCGAGTCTTCTTGGGGTCAAGAGACCCCCCGATCCGAGGCTATTGGTGCCGGTATTGCGCAGGTGGCGAAGGAGTTCAATGAGGGTAGGGAAGTAGAGCGACCTCCGATACTGCTGTAGCTGTATGTCTCTAAAGCCTGCTCTCTGCAGGCCCCTCTCGATCTCCTCCGAGTCGGGGTAGTGCAGCCCCACACCCGTAACCGCACTGAGCTCGCCAAGGTTCTCCGGCAGGAAGGTACTGAAGACTAGTTGCCCTCCCTGCCTCAGAGCAGCATATGACTTGGGAAAAAATGAGAGTGGATCCTCCCACCACTGAATGCAAGAGGCGGAGGCAATAACACTGCACTCCCTTGGCCAATCGATCCGCTCCGCATCTCCCGGCAGGAAGAGCCCGCTGGTCCCCACCTTCTGCCTCAATGGTCTCTCCATCTCAGGCGACAGATCGTTGTAGATAAAGCGGCAGCCTCTGAGCCGCTCTACGAGGAGGGACGATAGTAGTCCCGTCCCACAGCCGATCTCAAGCACAGTGCCGCACTCTATCGGCTCTATCAGCTTGATCAGTTGCTCCGAAATCTCCCGCTGGACAACCCCCGCCGTCTCGTAGGTGGAGATGCTCCGAGCAAATCGCTCTGCAATGTCCTGCTTACGGGGTATCATAGTCTGAGCAGTTCTCTCCATGACTTTAGGTAGGTGCCGAGGATCAGGTGAGGGGCAGAAGGGAGTTCCTCGACAGATACGTTTCGATCCGACCAGAAGCGACGCTGCCCACTGGAAGGGATCACGAGATCGTGATCACTGACTATTGCGCGCGTCCAGGGCACCTCACACTCGGTAATAGCGCCACCGAGATCACCGACCCTGCGCAATTCCTCCCGAGCGGCGGTGATGCCCCGATGATCCGGTAGGGAGAGGAAGTGTGCGGCTGTCTCTTCAGAGAGGCACATCTGACGGACAAAGTGACGGTAGCCCTCCACATCCAGTCCCGTTGCCATCCTCTGATAGTCCACACCCTTTATACCATACCGATCCGAGATCAGAGAGGGAGTACCATTGATCGCCACCGCAAGGGAGGGTGCCGGATAGCACTTGTGGAAATACTCCGCCGCCCAGACCCCCATACTCCAGGCGACCAGATATAGCCGGCTAAAGCGGGACATATCAGGCCACTGAGGGAGCTCTCCTCGGTAGTCCCCTACAGAGAATAGGGTCCACTCCTCCGGCAGCTCCATCTCCAGCGCAAGAGAGTGGGGGGCACTCCAGCCGGTGAAGAAGAGGATCGCAGTTCCTCCATCGCTCCCCTGATGAAGCAGCTTTACATCCATCTCCTCACCACCTCTCCTATATGGTCGATCTCCTCAGCACTCATCGCCGCCGTGAGCGAGATTCGCAGTCGCTCCCGTCCCGAGGGCACGGTGGGCTTCCTGATGGGCCGCACATAGAGTCCCTCACGCATAAAGTCCTCAGCTGCCTCCGCGACCCTTTGCTCTCCGGGGATCTCTAGACTGATGATCTGACTCTCCGGAGTCCTCCCGATACGAAGCCCCAGCCGATTCCTCATCTCCACCAGGTGTGCCCTCCGGTCCTCCATCTCCCTTACCTTACGTAGTAGGAATAAGGTCCACCCGACCATCAGAGGTGGTAGTGCGGTGGTGTATATAAAGGGTCTCGCCTGAGAGACGAAGATCTCCCGTAGACTTGCCGACTGGAGGGAGTAAGCGCCTATCGAACCGAGAGCCTTGCCCAGCGTCCCGAGCAGCAGGTCGACTCCGGAGAGGAGGCCTAGCTCGGCGCAGAGACCAAGTCCATGACCACAGAGACCCACTGAGTGTGCTTCGTCCACATACAGTCGCATCGAGGGAAAGTCCCTCTTGAGTGCGACGATATCTGCGAGTGGTGCCACATCTCCATCCATGCTGTAGACACTCTCCACCAGCACCCAGATATGGCGGTACTCCCCCTCATTCCGCTCTAGTAAGTCTCTCAGGCGGGTCACGTCATTGTGCTCGAAGCGGGCAAATCTACAGCCTGACAGTCTCAGCCCCTCGACCATACTGGCGTGGATGAGTCTGTCAGCAAGGAAAAGCGTCTCTCCATCGACGAGGGAGGGTATGATCCCACTATTGGCTGCAAAACCACTGGTCCAGACGAGCGCCGAGGGAACCGAGTACTGAGCAGCGAGGTACTGCTCCAGCTCTTGATAGATCCGATCATTCCCCGTCAGGAGCCTTGCGGATGAGCTACTCATCATCGGGCGAAACTCCCGAGACTGGCGGTACTCCTCCGGCAGCCCGGACAACTCCTGTAGACCGAGGTAGTCATTACTGCTCAGATTAAGCAGCTTCTTCCCATTCACATAGACATACTTCCCCTCGGTCTCAGTAGGCTGTAGGCTCCTATAGGTGCCACTCTCCCTGATCTTCTGTAGGCGCTCCTTATACTCTATCATCGATAGCACGCTCTTAGTACCCGGCTGAGTCCTCCGATGAGCTTACCCAATTGCTCATCCGTAATCGCCATGAACTGTGGCTCTAAGTAAACCAATCTCCCGAAGGGACGCACCCAGATCCCCTCCTCCACAAAGCGGGGGATCAGCCGCTCCATATCCACCGGCTCTTTCATCTCCACGACGCCGATCGCACCGAGACAGCGCACCTCGCGCACGTCGCTTAGCTCCTGAAGTGGACTGAGTCCCTCTCGCAGCTGATTCTCTATATTGCTGACCTTACCACGCCAGTCCTGGCTGAGCAGAAGTTCGATCGATGCTTTACTTACGGCACATGCCATAGGATTGGCCATAAAGGTGGGTCCGTGCATGAAGCACCCCGCCTCGCCACTACAGATGGTATCTGCGATCTCGCGCGTAGTAGCGGTGCAGGCGAGCGTCATATATCCGCCGGTCATGGCCTTGCCTATCGTAATGATATCCGGCTTGATGCTCGTGAAGTAGGTCGCCAGCAATTCGCCGGTCCTTCCGAAGCCGGTAGCTATCTCATCGAAGATCAGCAACAAATCGTACTCGTCACAGAGTGTCCGAAGTCCCTCCAGATACTTGGGGTGGTAAAAATACATTCCCCCGGCGCCTTGAACGATCGGCTCCACAATGATACCGGCTAAGTGATCCCGGTGCCTCTCTACCAGCTCCCGCATCGGTCGCAGATCCTCAGGATCCCACTCGTCGCCGAAGGCACAGGCCGGCTGTGGCGCAAAGTACTGAACCGGCAAGGTGCCGTAGAAGAGACTATGCATGCTGGTGATCGGATCGCAGACAGACATCGCATGCCAGGTGTCTCCGTGATAGCCTCTGCTGATAGTGGCAAAGTGGGTATGTCCCGCTCGACCCCTCGCCAACTGGTACTGGATCGCCATCTTGAGTGCTACCTCTACCGACACCGACCCACTGTCGGAGTAGAAGAGCCTGTCGATCCCCTCCGGAAGTATCCGATCAACAAGGAGCTGTCCCAGCTCCACCGCTGGGCGGTGAGTGAAGCCGCCAAACATAATGTGCGCCAGCTGCTCCGTCTGCTCCTTGATCGCCCGAGTCAGAGTGGGGTGGCTGTATCCGTGGATAGCGCACCACCAGGAGCTCATCCCGTCGATCAGTTCTCTCCCATCCTCCAGTGTGATCTCGCACCCCCTTGCGGAGGCAACGGGGTAGGTCTGCTGCGGGTGAACTGTAGAGGTGTAGGGGTGCCAGAGGTGTGTCCGGTCCCACTTTAGGAGTTCTTCTGTTGTCATGGCGAGATTTCTAGCTTTTCTGTTTCGGGCACAAAGGTAGTCATTCCGACTCTCAATCCTCTGCATCCGCTCTCACCAACGGAGACCCCTCAATCTAATACCGGTATTGTCATCACAATAGTCGGTATTAGTCGACACTATTACCGGTAATAGTTGACTCTAATATCGGTAATAGATCTTACGGACCACTATATACTGAGAACTAAGACACTAGGACGATTTAGCAGCGATGCAATAATTCCCGCCTGTAACTCCCACCGAGACTTACGCGGTTGTGACTAATGCGCCTGCTCTATCTCGTTGGGGATTAATAATTGAGCTAAAAGTCCTTTGTGCAGTCGGTCAGGTGGGAAGGGTAAAGCGTCTCAAACGTATTATCGTCATAGTATATGATGACCTTCTGCACTCGCTTCGAGGAGGTTCGCTCTGTAGTAGTCTGAGTGGCTTCCCTAGTGCGCTCCTCCACCTTTCCCCTTCTCACTCCACTATTAGGCACCGGAGCGGCTACCGGAGACGGAGTGGATCCGGAGCCGTCTCCATCGGAATCGCTGAAGAGGGGAATGGAGGTACTCTTTACCTGCTGCTCACTGTAGGCCTCGGTCCACATGGGTCCACTACCATGCAGCAACCAGTCAGACTCATATTGAGGATAAGCGGCAAGTATTTTACTGATCACATCTACACTGGGGTTGTTTCGACCAGTGAGTACGTGATTGAGAGTCGAGGTATTGATGCCTGTCGTCTCAGCAAATGCCACCTGCGTGACCCCTTCGGTCTCTATGATGAGCTTGATTCTATCCCTTGTATCCATATATAAACGCACATATACGTATATCAGATGTACATAAATAATATCTCGATACAAATATATATGTAAATATCCGGATTAACGGTGAAGAAAGGTTCAAATGAATCTATTTCGCATCCGGAGAAGCTGGTGATGGTTAGAACTTATTCTACATAAGGAATCCTAATCTATTGGTTTGCAATAGGCATAATGGTCTAAACCAATGTTAGTCATCCGGATTAGATGTAAATAGGAGGCTCGTTGGCTAAATAAAATCTAAACAAATGGACGTAAGTTAATGGTATACAATACTTAGTCTGTTCTGTATTTCAGTATCACTCGACGTTCTCCTGTGTTCGCGATTGTTCCACGGCGCGATGCGCGAGACGATGACGTCTCGATGAAAGCATCAAGGCGCCATATGTATGTAAATGTATTTATGTTCAATAATATATGTACGTGGCAGGTTTAACACATTTCCATACATACATTCTCTACTCTTGAGAGGGTGGTGCTTGTGGGGGATCGACTTTTTAATCGTACTTTTGGATGAATGAGTCAGTATAGGGGGAGAGGTGCTCAAAAGATTATGCGACAGATGAAAGATCTATGTATGTCGGTCAAGGGCATACGCCACTTTAGCGAGACGCTCTATTGCATCAGACTGGAGCCGATCAATCCTGGTGAAAGCGTGCCCTCGTTTGCACCTGGG
Organism: uncultured Porphyromonas sp.; assembly: GCF_934359325.1. Classification (GTDB taxonomy): domain Bacteria; phylum Bacteroidota; class Bacteroidia; order Bacteroidales; family Porphyromonadaceae; genus Porphyromonas_A. Next base: position 6,990 of record NZ_CAKRLH010000024.1, on the reverse strand, counting down.
CAGTTCGTTCAGCTACGGATCCATGCTCCAGAGGTGCTACTGAGGCGCCCCATATCCATCTACGGAGGCAGTGAGCATCACCTAGATCTGCTGATACAGGTGGCAGGAAAGGCTACAAAGTACCTGAGTACTGCTCCCATAGGAACCAAGGTGGAGGTACTGGGACCCCTAGGCAACAGATTTAGTGATCCGACCGGTGAGCAAATCCTCCTCGTAGGCGGCGGAGTCGGTATTGCCCCACTACTGACGATGGGGCGCCACCTCAGGGAGGAGGGGCATAGACCCTGTTTCCTCCTTGGTGCACGGTCTGAGACTGCGTTTCCTGACCTGAAGCCCTTTGAGGAACTGGGGAAGCTCCTTATTACTACTGAGGACGGAAGTCTGGGCGAGATAGGATTTGTGACTGATCACTCCGTCTGGTCGCAGGGCACACCCTCAGATATCTATTGCTGTGGTCCCACACCCATGATGAAGGCAGTGGCCTCACTCGCACGTGAGCGGAAGATCCGATGCGAGGTGTCCCTGGAGAATATGATGGCCTGTGGCATAGGGATCTGCTTGTGCTGCGTAGAGCCAACCGTGCGAGGGAATGTGTGTGTCTGCACAGAGGGACCGGTTTTTAATACTAAGGATCTATTATGGCAATGAAAACGATGAATGACCTCACGACTCGGATAGGTGATCTGACGCTGAAGAATCCTGTCACGACCGCCTCCGGAACCTTTGGGGACGGCGTGCTGATGAATCAGATCTATGATGTATCTCAGCTGGGAGGGATCTTTGCCAAGGCCGTGACTCTGGAGCCTCGACAGGGTAATCCGAAGCCTCGTATGGCTGAGACCCCATCCGGTATGATCAATGCCGTGGGTCTGCAGAATAAAGGGCTGGACTACTGGATCAACCACATCTATCCTGAGGCAAATCAGCTGGGGACGGAGATCATCCCTAACGTCAGCGGATCGACCATTGACTCCTACGTGCAGGTGGCTGAGGCGCTCAACGACCTCGACCGGGTACATGCCATAGAACTCAATATCTCCTGCCCCAATGTCAGAGACGGGGGGATGCTCTACGGCGTATCTTGCGAGGGGACCGGGGAGATAGTACGAGCCGTACGACAAGTCTTCCACAAGACACTTATCGTGAAGCTTACTCCTAATGTGACCAGCATTGTTGATATTGCCAGAGCAGCTGTAGATGCGGGGGCAGACGCACTGTCTCTGATCAATACGCTTATGGCAATGGCTGTCGATGCTGAGCGAAGACGCCCTAAGATCTCTACGATCACGGGTGGACTCTCCGGACCGGCAGTGAAGCCTATAGCTCTTAGGATGGTCTGGCAGGTGTCTCAGGCTGTTGATGTGCCGCTGATAGGTATTGGGGGGATCTGCGACTGGACGGATGCGATCGAGTTTATTCTCTGTGGTGCTTCCGCAGTGCAGATTGGGACTCAAAACTTTGTGGATCCATTGTCCCCCCTAAAGGTGATCGAGGGTATCGACGACTACATGACCAGACATCACTTCTCTTCGGTCAGTGAGATGGTGGGCGCATTGATCACTGATTAGTTCGGTACTGTCTGAGTCTGCAAAAACTTCAGAGAGGAGGGAAAAACAGGTAATTCTGTGAAGCAGAGTTATCGTTTTTTTGGTATTTTTGCGCTTGATAGCTAAGTCAGTCTGACAAAGTAAGTAGTACTCATGTCTTACAACTACACTGAGATCGAGAAGAAATGGCAGGCCTGGTGGCGTGACCATGAAGTATATAAGGTAGACGAGGATCCGTCTAAGGAGAAGTTTTACTGTCTGGATATGTTTCCCTATCCCTCGGGAGCAGGACTTCATGTGGGTCATCCTCTGGGATATATCGCCTCTGACATCCTCAGCAGATACAAGCGGCTCTGTGGCTTCAACGTCCTACATCCCATGGGGTACGATGCTTATGGACTCCCTGCAGAGCAGTACGCCATACAGACAGGACAGCATCCCGCCCTTACCACTAAGATCAATACCGACCGGTACCGCAAACAGCTGGATAACATCGGCTTCTCTTACGACTGGAGCCGTATGGTTATGACCTGTGATCCGGAGTACTACAAGTGGACTCAGTGGGCGTTCATACAGATGTTTCACTCCTACTACGACACGCAGCTGGATAAGGCTCAGCCTATCTCCGCTCTGGCCGACCACTTCGCTAAGCAGGGGACGGAAGGGATCCATGCTGTTGGATCTGAGGAGCTGACATTTACCGCTGACGAATGGCAGGAGTGGGATGAACGCAAGCAGCAAGAGGTGCTGATGAATTATCGCCTTGCATACCGTGGCGAGACGATGGTCAATTGGTGTCCTGCTCTGGGGACTGTGCTCGCCAATGATGAAGTAAGCGAGGGGCTGTCTGTACGTGGAGGTCATCCTGTAGAGCAAAAGATCATGAAGCAGTGGTGTCTGCGTGTCTCTGCGTATGCCGAGAGACTGCTCTCCGGGCTGGAGAATATAGACTGGACACCATCTATCAAGGAGACTCAGCGTAACTGGATCGGTCGATCTGAGGGGGCGGAGATCGTTTTTCACCTTCCCGACAGTAAGGAGACGATCACGGTCTTCACCACCCGTGCGGATACCCTGTACGGAATAACCTTTATGGTACTCGCTCCGGAGAGCCCTCTGGTGGACGAGGTGACTACTGCCGAGCAGAGAGAGGCAGTCGATGCTTACCTAGAGCGAACCAAAAGGAGATCCGAGCGAGAGCGTATGATGGATCACTCCGTCTCCGGAGTCTTCTCGGGTAGCTATGCGATTCATCCCATCACAGGAGCTGAGATACCGATCTGGATCAGCGACTACGTCCTTATCGGATATGGTACAGGAGCCGTGATGGCTGTCCCCGCGCACGACTCCAGGGACTTTGCTTTCGCAAAGCATTTCTCTCTACCTATCATTCAGGTGGTCAAGGCAAATGGCACTGAGGTTAGTGACCCATCGACCTGGGAGGAGTCAATCGATAGCCATGAGGGGACGATGATCAACTCCGGCTTCCTCGATGGAATGAGTGTCGATGAGGCGATCGGTGCTATGAGAGATTATGTCGATGAGCACAAGCTTGGCCGTAAGAGAGTCAATTATCGTCTCAGAGATGCGATCTTCAGCAGACAGAGGTACTGGGGTGAGCCCATTCCGATCTACTACAAGGACGGTATACCTTACGCCTTGGACGAGTCTGACCTGCCGCTTAAGCTCCCGGAGGTAGATAAGTACCTGCCCACAGAGACCGGTGAGCCACCTCTCGGTCGAGCAAAGAACTGGTGTACGAAGGAGGGATACCCTCTCGAGCTTTGTACGATGCCCGGATTTGCGGGTAGCTCTGCATACTATCTCCGCTATATGGATCCGCACAACCGTGAGGCTCTTGTCAGCAAGGAAGCAAACAACTATTGGAGAAGTGTGGATGTCTATGTGGGCGGCACCGAGCATGCTACGGGACACTTGATATATAGTCGTTTCTGGAATAAGTTCCTCTACGACCTCGGTTACGTCTGTGAGGACGAGCCCTTCCGCAAGCTGATCAATCAGGGAATGATCCAGGGGCGATCCAGCTTTGCTTACAGAGTTATTGGGACCAATACCTTCGTCTCACTGGGTAAGATTGGGGACCACGAGGTACAGCCAATACACGTGTCCGTTAATATGGTCCACAACGACCGACTGGATCTCGAGGCGTTTAAGGCATCTCAGCTCGAGCTGGAGGATGCTGAGTTCATCCTGGAGGACGACGGCACCTATATCTGCGGCAATGCGGTGGAGAAGATGAGCAAGTCTTACCTTAACGTCGTCAACCCTGATGATATCATCGAGCAATACGGTGCTGACACGCTGAGGGTGTATGAGATGTTCCTTGGACCTATAGAACAGTCAAAACCGTGGGATACCAATGGCATCGATGGTGCATTCCGATTCTTGAGGCGAGTCTATGGCTTCTTCTTCGATGACGAAGGGGAGCTAAAGGTGACGGACGACAAGCCGTCGAAGGACTCGCTGAAGTCTCTACATACCGCACTTAAGAAGGTGACTCAAGGCATCGAGTCCTACTCCTTTAATACCTGCGTGAGTGCCATGATGGTCTGTGCCAATGAGCTCGCGAGTCAGAAGTGTACGTCCAAGGAGCTATTACAAGACTTCATCGTCATGCTCTCTCCCTTTGCTCCTCACCTTGCGGAGGAGGTATGGCATGCTCTGGGACACGACGATAGCGTGGTCGATGCCAAATGGCCGGAGCTGAATGAGGACTTCCTCAAGGAGTCCACCATCACATACCCGATCTCATTCAATGGCAAGGTACGCTTTACCATGGACCTCGCAGCAGATCTGAGTAAGGCAGAGATAGAGGAGATAGTCCTTTCATCGGAGGAAACACAACGCTACCTTGAGGGCAAGAAGCCCGGTAGGGTAATCGTGGTTCCTCATAAGATAGTCAATATAGTCTTAGGGAAATAACAAAATACATCACGTATAGTTTTAACTTATAAGTCATGGGCATAAGCAAGTCTGCTAAGATCTGGCGGGAGGTAGAGGATTATATCTTGATCTTCTTTACCCTGCTGCTGTACACCTTCTTCTGGCGAGGATTTATCTTCTCCCACGAGATCACCTCTGGTGGATTATCCGGTATCGCTTCGGTGATCACATGGGCCTGCGACAAGGCAGGTATGACCTTCGATGTAGGTTGGCCGTACAATATCATCAATGGTATCCTGGTGGTACTATCGGTGATCATCCTTGGGTGGAAGTTCTCCATCCGTACTGTCTTCAGCGTCATCGTACTCGGTATCTCCATCCCTGCGTCCGGTCAGTTCTTTGACACCCCTATGCTTGCCGATGACCCTGCGATGGCTGTCATCATTGGTTCTATCGGAATAGGCTTTAGTCTTGCGATGATCTTCGCTCGCGGAGGCTCGACGGGTGGCACGGATATCATTGCCTCGATCATCAATAAGTACAAGCATATGGCGATCGGGCGGGCTCTCCTGGCGATCGATGTGATCACGGTGGGCATCTCATGGTTTATCTTTCAGGACCCGGATAAGCTGGTCTACTCATTCATCCAGATCATCACGTGCAACCTGTCCGTTGACTTCTTCCTTAACGGATATCGCCAGTGTGTTCAGTTCTTTATCATCTCATCTAAGTATGAAGAGATCAGTCGTCTTATCATCCAGGAGGCAGGTCGTGGCGTAACCCTGCTAAAGGGCGTTGGGGCTTTCTCCGGATCGGATATGAAGGTGATGATGGTCATTGCTCGTCGTGCTCAGACCGCTACGATCATGAGGATCGTCAAGGATATCGATGAGCGAGCATTCATTACAGAGGCTCCGGTCAGAGGGGTCTATGGAGAAGGCTTTGACGTCAATTATGTGAAGTCTACGAAGAAGCCGCAACAGGAAGAGGAAGCACTAAGTACCTCATCTACTTCAGCAGGCACAAAAGGATAAGTCCGGACGTTATGCACGACGAAAAACGTAGACTCATCCTTGCGACTCATAACGAGCATAAGACACAAGAGATACGAGACCTGATTATCTCCGAGGGCTTGCCCTATGAGGTGATGTCCCTTCACGAGATCGGCGACGACCTCGTGATAGAGGAGACGGGGGAGACTCTGATGGAGAACTCTCGGCTGAAGGCTGAGACGTGTCACCGGCGGCATCACACGGATTGCTTCGCAGACGACACCGGGCTGGAGGTCACCTCTCTGGGAGGGAGACCCGGGGTCTACTCAGCTCGCTATGCAGGACCGGCCTGCCGACCTGCCGACAACATCCGTAAGCTCCTCCACGAGCTGGATGGCGTCGAAGACAGGAGTGCAGTCTTTAAGACCGTAATCACTCTGATCTTAGACGATAAAGTCCACACCTTTGAGGGGCAGGTCAGGGGTTCTATCACCGAGCAGCCTCGAGGAGAGGGCGGATTTGGCTATGATCCGATCTTTCAGCCCGAGGGCTATGACTGCACCTTTGCACAGATAAGCGAGGAGGAGAAGAATCGTATCAGCCATCGAGGCAGAGCGGTGGAGGCTCTGATCTGCTTCCTTAGGTCACTGCACGGATAAGGAGTTACCTATGAGCGTGGGAGCATCGAGGATCAGCCTCTTTGAGGACGATCATGAGATAAAGGCCTACAGGCTGAGCGAGCTGCTCGGAAGTGTACGCCGCGCTCTCGAGGCAAGCTTCAACGGGTACTATAGGATAGTCGCAGAGGTGGCGAGTATCAACTCAAATGCCTCCTCCGGGCACGTCTATCTCGAGCTGACAGAAACGAACAAAAGTGGACGAAAAGTAGCCTCCACACGAGCCACTATGTGGTCAGGTACCGCCAGAAGTGTGATGCAGCGCTTCTGCGATGTTACGGGCGGTTACCCTCAGGTAGGTATGGAGCTGCTGATGACAGTGAGCGTTACCTTCCATGAGCAGTATGGTTTTTCGCTAAATATCCAGGACATAGACCCCAATCACACATTGGGCAATCTGGAGCGCATCCGTCGGGAGACCATCCAGAAGCTGAAGGAGAATGGGATCCTGAATCTTAATAAGGAGCAGTGCACACTCCCCACACTTACCCAGAGGATAGCCGTCATCTCCTCTGAGACGGCAGCAGGGTGGGGCGACTTCCGTGATCAGATGCGGAGGAGCGCCCTTGCTGGACTCTTCCACTTCGATCTATATCCGGCTACGATGCAGGGTGCTACCACCACGAAGACCGTGATAAGCGCGCTAGATAGGATCTATACTCATGCAGCCTCCTACGATGCTGTGGTGATCCTGCGTGGTGGGGGCAGCCCGATAGACCTCTCCGCCTTTGATGACTATAGACTCTGTGAGTATATTGCCTGCTTTTGCCTGCCGGTGATTACTGCTATTGGCCATGAGCGGGACTTCTCCGTGGCAGATCATGTCGCCAATACGTCCGTCAAGACACCTACTGCTGCTGCTGAGTTTCT
>NZ_CAKRLH010000023.1 GCF_934359325.1 uncultured Porphyromonas sp. | reverse complement strand
GAGCAGCTCAAGGAGCTCCTCGAGACTTATCCCCACGCATATTTGGTCGACGCCATGGCTCTCGACGCTGAGCAGACCACTGCTCTCCGTCGCCAGTGCTTCCAGCATGGTGTCAAGATGATGGTCGTGAAGAATTCGCTCCTACATCGCGCCTTCGCTGATATCAACGAAGAGCAGTATGAGCCCTTCCACCCCTATCTCAAGGGCACCAGCGCACTGATGCTCTCTGAGACCGCCAATGCCCCCGCCCGTGTGCTCAAGGACTTCCATAAGGAGCTCAAGAGTGCCGGTGCCGATATCGAGAGGCCGAGCCTGAAGGCTGCCTACGTCTATGACACCTTCTACCTGGGTGCCGGTGAGCTGGATACGCTCGCTGCCCTCAAGAGCAAGGAGGAGCTCCTCGGAGATATCATCTCCATGCTCGAGTCTCCGATCATGGACGTCATCTCTCAGGTCAGCTCTGCAGGCAACACCATCCACGGTGTCCTGGAGACGCTCGAGAAGAGAGCAGAGGCGTAAGAGATGTGCGACGAGGTCGACCGCCATCCCATATGGCGGCGTGATCCTCACCGCCGATCATCGATGTCGGGAGCCGATCTGCCCTCCCCCTTCTCCAAGAAGAGGGGTGCCCCCGATAGGATAGATCAAGTGGCAGGTCACATAGACAATACAGTAATACGTACACAATAACTTTAGATATAAAATAACGATATGGCTGACGTAAAAGCAATCGCTGAGGAGCTGGTCAATCTGACCGTCAAGGAGGTAACTGAGCTGAAGACCATCCTGAAGGATGAGTATGGCATCGAGCCCGCTGCTGCCGCTGTAGCAGTAGCTGGTCCTGCCGCTGCTGCCGGTGCAGGTGATGCAGCTGCTGAGAAGTCTTCTTTTGACGTAAACCTGAAGGACGCCGGTGCATCTAAGCTCCAGGTGATCAAGGCTGTCAAGACGGCTCTCGGACTCGGTCTGAAGGAGGCTAAGGAGCTTGTAGACGGTGCGCCCTCTGTCATCCAGAAGGATGTAGATAAGGCTGCCGCTGAGGCTCTGAAGAAGACTCTTGAGGAGGCCGGAGCTACTGTTGAGCTTCAGTAATCCTCACTTACTACCCCTGTCTCTCTCGTAGAGCCGGGTGAAGGGTTAAGGACCGGCCATTACCGGCAGGTTCTTAACCTTTTCGTGTCTTTTACTACTCCTTGAATTAAAGAATTTTATGTCCTCACAATATAAGCCTGAGAGAGTCACCTTTGCCTCTTCCAAGCATCCATTACCTTTCCCGGACTTTCTCGACATTCAGCTGAAGTCTTACAAGGACTTCATGCAGCTGGATATCCCTGCCGGAAAGCGGAAGAGCCAGGGACTGTATCAAGCATTCCTGGATAACTTTCCAATCACCGACACGAGAAACAACTTCGTCCTCGAGTTTTTGGATTACTTCGTGGATCCTCCCAGGTACACCATTGAGGAGTGTCTGAGTAGAGGGCTGTCCTACACGGTTCCTCTCAAGGCTAAGCTCAAGCTGTATAGCACAGACCCTGAGCACGAGGACTTTGATACTTCGATTCAGGATGTCTACCTGGGGCAGATCCCCTATATGACGCCTGCAGGTAGCTTTATCATCAATGGCGCTGAGAGAGTTGTGGTGTCCCAGATGCACCGCTCACCGGGAGTATTCTTCTCCGTGAGTGTGCACAATAACGGCACCAAGCTCTTCAACGCCCGTATCATTCCCTTCAAGGGATCTTGGATCGAGTTTGCGACAGACATCAATAACGTCATGTACGCTTACATCGATCGCAAGAAGAAGCTGCCCGTGACTACTCTACTGAGAGCCATCGGCTACGAGACCGATAAGGATATCCTGAGTCTCTTCGGCATCGCCGAGGAGGTGAAGGTGAATAAGACCAATCTGAAGAAGTACATCGGTCGTAAGGTAGCGGCACGTGTCCTGGACACTTGGGTCGAGGATCTCGTGGATGAGGAAACGGGTGAAGTAGTCTCTATGGAGCGCTACAACGTAGTGGTCGATAGAGATGAAGAGCTTACGGAGGAGAATATCCAGGCGATCCTTGACCTCAAGAATGCGCCCAAGACGATGCTCCTCGAGAGAGAGTCCGACTCGGGACTCGACTATAGTGTCATCACCAATACGCTGCAGAAGGACCCCTCCAACTCTCAGAAGGAGGCGGTCTACCATATCTATCGTCAGCTCCGCAGCCAGGACCCTATGGACGAGCAGTCGGCGCAGGAGGTGATCAATAACCTCTTCTTCTCCGACAAGCGGTACGACCTCGGCGATGTCGGTCGCTACCGTATCAATCACAAGCTGGATATCGATATCTCTGAGGAGACGAAGGTCCTGACCAATGAGGATATCGTCGCCATCATCGACTATCTGGTGAAGCTGAAGAACGGTCGTGCCAATATCGACGATATCGACCACCTGAGCAACCGTCGCGTCCGCACCGTCGGCGAGCAGCTCTATCAGCAGTTTGGCATCGGTCTCGCTCGCATAGCCCGTACGGTCCGCGAGCGTATGAATGTGCGGGACAATGAGGTCTTCACCCCGGTTGATCTGATCAATTCCAAGACGATCAGCAGCGTGGTCAATTCCTTCTTTGGGACCAACCCGCTGTCCCAGTTTATGGACCAGACCAATCCTCTGGCGGAGATCACGAATAAGCGTCGTCTCTCCGCTCTCGGTCCCGGCGGTATCAGCCGTGATCGTGCAGGATTTGAGGTGCGAGATGTCCATTATACTCACTACGGTCGTCTCTGTCCTATCGAGACCCCTGAGGGTCCGAATATCGGTCTGATCTCCTCGCTCTGTGTCTACTCCAAGGTGAGCGACATGGGCTTCCTAGCCACGCCGTACTTCAAGGTCGACGGCGGTAAGGTCGACTTCAGCGAGTCCGGCGTCCGGTACTACACCGCAGAGGCGGAGGAGGACATGACGGTGGCGCAGTTTACCCCCAATATCGGTGACGATGGGACGCTCCTCGACGGTCAGATTAAGAGCCGTCATGGATCGGACTTCCCCGTCGTGGATGCCGATGACGTCGACCTGATCGATGTGGCGCCGATGCAGATCTGCTCGATCGCTGCAGCGCTCATCCCCTTCCTCGATCACGATGATGCACACCGTGCCCTCATGGGTAGTAACATGATGCGTCAGGCTGTACCGCTTCTCCATGGTGAGTCACCTATCGTCGGCACCGGTCTCGAGGGACCGATGGTTCGCGATGGCCGCTCACAGGTGATGGCAGAGCGCGATGGTGTGGTCGAGTATGTCGATGCCAATAAGATCCGCATCCGCTACGACTACACCGAGGACGAGCAATTTGTCCGCTTCGACGACGAGGTGACTGAGTACCATCTCTCCAAGTGGCGTCGTACCAATCAGAGTACCACTGTCGACCAGCGCCCGATCGTCATGGAGGGTGACCGCGTCACCGCGGGGCAGATCCTTACGGAGGGCTTCGCCACAGAGCGTGGTGAGCTCGCCCTGGGACGTAATATCCTCGCCGCTTACATGCCGTGGAAGGGGTACAACTACGAGGATGCGATCGTCATCAACGAGCGTCTCGTCCGTGAGGACTTCTTCACCTCCGTCCACGTCGACGAGTACAATCTCGAGGTGCGCGACACCAAGCGCGGTATGGAGGAGCTGACCAATGATATCCCCAATGTCAGCGAGGACGCCACCCGCGAGCTGGATGCCAATGGTATCATCCGCGTCGGTGCACACGTCCACCCGGGAGACATCATGATCGGTAAGATCACGCCGAAGGGTGAGAGCGATCCCACACCGGAGGAGAAGCTCCTCTTCGCCATCTTCGGAGAGAAGGCGGGCGACGTGAAGGACGCCTCCCTCAAGGCAGATCCCTCTCTCAGCGGCGTCGTGATCGACACCCACCTCTACTCTCGAGCAATCAAGACCGGCAACAGCCGTAAGACGATCCGAGATCTCAAGCAGCAGCTCGATGAGGAGCAGGAGCAGGAGAAGGATCAGCTCATGAAGCTCTTCCTCTCCAAGCTCTCCAAGCTCACCAGCCGCAAGGTGAGCCAGGGGATCAAGGACTATGTCGGCACCACGGTCGTCGCCAAGGGCGTCAAGATCACCGGACCGGTCCTCAAGCAGATCATCTACGAGGAGGTGGTCCCGGACGACTGGACCTCTGACGAGCACGATAATAAGCTGATCGCTCAGCTGATCGTCAATTACCTCCACGAGTCCAAGGTGATCGAGAGCAAGTACTACCGCAAGCAATTTGACGCCACCATCGGTGACGAGCTCCCCAATGGCGTGATCCAAAACGCCAAGGTCCTCATTGCCAAGAAGCGTAAGATCCAGGTGGGCGACAAAATGGCCGGACGCCACGGTAATAAGGGTATCGTCTCCAAGATCGTCCGCACCGAGGATATGCCCTTCCTCGAGGATGGTACGCCCGTGGACATCTGTCTCAACCCGATGGGTGTGCCCTCGCGTATGAACCTGGGACAGATCTTCGAGGCCGTCCTCGGATGGGCGGGATACAAGCTGGGCGTGAAGTTCTCCAGCCCCGTCTTCGACGGCGCCTCTCTCGACGACCTCAACGAGTGGACCGACAAGGCCGGTCTGCCTCGCTACGGCGTCTCCTACCTCTACGATGGTGAGACCGGGCTCCGCTTCGATCAGCCCGCCACCGTCGGTGTCACCTACTTCCTCAAGCTAGACCACATGGTAGAGGATAAGATGCACGCCCGCTCCATCGGTCCCTACTCTCTCATCACTCAGCAGCCACTCGGTGGTAAGGCACAGTTTGGTGGTCAGCGCTTCGGAGAGATGGAGGTGTGGGCTCTCGAGGCCTACGGTGCTGCCTACACACTGCGTGAGATGCTCACCGTCAAGTCAGACGACGTGGTAGGCCGCTCGAAGACCTACGAGGCGATCGTCAAGGGCTCCCCCTTCCCGGAGCCGGGTATCCCTGAGTCACTCAATGTCCTTGTCCATGAGCTTCGCGGTCTCGGACTGGGATTCAATCTCGAGTGATCGACCGGTGATTTTTTGAGACGCATATAGTAGAGAGATTCATAGCTTATGGCTTTCAAGATAACAAATAAGATCAACCCCAACTTCTCCCGCATCCGCATCGGGATCGCCTCTCCGGAGGAGATCCTCGAGAATTCGCACGGTGAAGTGACCAAGCCGGAGACGATCAACTATCGTACCTACAAGCCGGAGCGCGACGGACTATTCTGTGAGCGCATCTTCGGTCCGGTCAAGGACTACGAGTGCCACTGTGGTAAGTACAAGGGGATCCGCTACCGCGGTGTCGTCTGCGACCGCTGCCAGGTAGAGGTGACGGAGAAGAAGGTGCGTCGTGAGCGCATGGGACACATCAAGCTGGAGGTGCCGATCGTACACGTCTGGTTCTTCCGCTCTGTCCCCAATAAGATCGCCTATCTCCTCGGCATCCCCTCCAAGAAGCTCGAGAAGATCGTCTACTACGAGTCCTACGTGGTGATCAATAAGGGAGTCGCCGAGGACGTCGAGGATCTCGACTTCCTCTCTGAGGAGGAGTACCTCGACATCATCGATCGTCTGCCGGAGGGCAATCAGGATCTCCCCGACAGCGATCCGGATAAGTTCATCGCCGGTATCGGTGGCGAGGCTATCCTGAAGCTCCTTGAGCGTGTCGACCTCGACAAGCTCTCCTACCAGCTCCGTGCCAGCGCCTCCAAGGAGACCTCCCAGCAGCGCAAGAAGGAGTCCCTCAAGCGCCTCCAGGTGGTCGAGAGCTTCCGTGCCTCCAATGGCTACTCCCGCCCCGAATGGATGGTGATGAAGGTGATCCCCGTGATTCCTCCGGAGCTCCGTCCTCTCGTGCCGCTCGACGGTGGCCGCTTCGCCACCTCGGATCTCAATGAGCTCTACCGCCGGGTGATCATCCGCAACAACCGCCTCCGCCGACTCATCGAGACGAGGGCGCCTGAGGTGATCCTCCGCAATGAGGAGCGTATGCTCCAGGAGTCAGTGGACTCACTCTTCGACAACAGCCGCCGCTCCGCTGCCGTCAAGAGCCGCAGCAATCGTCCCCTTAAGTCCCTTACCGACTCCATCAAGGGTAAGCAGGGACGCTTCCGCCAAAACCTCCTCGGTAAGCGTGTCGACTACTCCGCCCGCTCTGTTATCGTTGTCGGTCCGGAGCTGAAGATGTACGAGTGCGGTCTGCCCAAGAACATGGCTGCCGAGCTCTACAAGCCCTTCATCATCCGTCGCCTCATCGACCGCGGTATCGTCAAGACCGTCAAGAGCGCCAAGCGCATCGTCGACCGTCGCGAGCCGGTTGTCTTCGACATCCTCGAGAATATCATCAAGGGTCACCCCATCCTCCTCAATCGTGCCCCGACTCTCCACCGACTCGGTATCCAGGCCTACCAGCCCAAGCTGATCGAGGGTAAGGCGATCCAGCTCCATCCGCTCTCCTGTACGCCATTCAATGCGGACTTCGACGGAGACCAGATGGCAGTCCACCTCCCCCTCTCCAATGAGGCGATCCTCGAGGCACAGTTCCTCATGTTTGCCTCACAGAATATCCTCAATCCCGCCAACGGCGCCCCGATCACCGTGCCCACTCAGGACATGGTCCTCGGACTCTACTACATCACCAAGACCCGCACCGGAGCCAAGGGCGAGGGCAAGGTATTCAGTGACTTCGAGGAGGTACAGGTCGCTTACGATCAGGGCTGTCTCGACATGCACGCCGTTATCAAGGCACGTGTAGAGGATCTCGACGAGCAGCGTAAGCCGATCACCCACGTCATCGAGACCTCCTATGGTCGTATGCTCTTCAATCAGATGATGCCCAAGGGCGAGCTCCCATTCTACAACGGAGTGGTGGGTAAGAAGAACCTCCGGATCATCATCGGCGAGGTGATCAAGTACTGCGGTATCGCAGAGAGCTCCGCCTTCCTCGACCGGATCAAGAACCTCGGCTACTACATGTCCTACAAGGCAGGCCTCTCCTTCAACCTCTCCGACGTCATCGTACCTAAGGAGAAGGAGGAGATCATCGCCGATGGCTTCAGCCAGGTCGAGGAGATCATGGATAACTTCAATTTCGGTATCATCACCGACAACGAGCGTTACAATCAGATCATCGACGTCTGGACCAACGTCAATAATAAGATCTCCCAGGTGCTCATGCAGCAGCTCAAGGAGGACGAGGACGGCTTCAATTCCATCTACATGATGATGGACTCCGGTGCACGTGGATCTGCCAATCAGATCCAGCAGCTCTCCGGTATCCGTGGTCTGATGGCCAAGCCGGTCCGCAGTGGTGAGGGCGCTCAGACGATGGAGAATCCGATCCTGACCAACTTCAAGGAGGGCCTCTCCGTACTCGACTACTTCATCTCCACCCACGGTGCCCGCAAGGGACTCTCCGATACGGCACTCAAGACCGCCGACGCCGGTTACCTGACCCGTCGTCTCGTCGATGTCTCCTCCGATGTGATCATCACCGAGGAGGACTGCGGTACGCTCCGCGGTATCGTCCGTCGTGAGATCAAGGAGGGAAAGAACGTCGTCGCATCGCTCTACGAGCGCATCCTCGGTCGCTGCTCCGTCCACGACATCATCCATCCGATCACCGGCGAACTGATCGTCCGGGCCAATGAGGAGATCGATGAGGACGCTGCCACCAAGATCCAGGAGTCGCCTATCACCGAGGTGGAGATCCGCTCCGTCCTCACCTGTGAGAGCAAGGAGGGTGTCTGCGCCAAGTGCTACGGTCGTGACCTGGCACACAATCGCCCCGTCCAGATGGGCGAGGTGGTCGGTGTCGTAGCGGCACAGGCGATCGGTGAGCCGGGTACACAGCTGACTCTCCGTACATTCCACGCCGGTGGTGTCGCCTCCTCCGATACGGTGGAGCGCTACATCAAGGCTCAGTACGACGGTATCCTCGAGATCGATGAGCTCCGCACCGTGGACTCCGTCGGCGAGGACGGCAAGAGCTATAAGGTGGTCATTGGCCGACAGGCAGAGATGCGCATCGTCGACCCCAATACCCACATGTCCCTCATCAGCAATAATATCCCCTACGGTGCTCACCTCTTCATCGAGCCCGGCACTGAGGTGAAGGCTGACGACACCATCTACGAGTCCGACCCCTTCAATGCCGTTATGGTGGCTGAGGCAGACGGTACGCTCCACTACGAGGGACTCAAGGAGGGCATCACCTACGAGGTACAGAGCGAGTCCAATGTCGCCACCGGTCGTAGCGAGTGGGTCATCATCGAGAGTAAGGACAAGAACACCACCCCCGCCTACAGCGTGGTACGCAAGGGCGAGGATAGTGCCTCCTCCTATGACCTCCCTGCTGGCGCCCTCCTGACACAGCGAGATGGTGCTAAGCTCAAGGCCGGCGACATCATTGCCAAGATCCCCCGCGTGGTCGTCAAGACCGGCGACATCACCGGAGGTCTCCCCCGCGTCACCGAGCTCTTCGAGGCACGTAACCCCACCAATCCTGCTGTCGTCTCCGAGATCGATGGTGAGGTGACCCTCGGACGTATCCGTAGAGGTAATCGTGAGATCATCGTCACCTCCAAGACCGGAGAGGAGCGCAAGTACATGGTACCGCTCTCCAGGCAGATCCTCGTGCAGGAGAATGACTTCGTCCGTGCCGGTGATCCCATCTCCGACGGACAGATCTCCCCGCAGGATATCCTGGCGATCCTCGGACCCAATGCGGTGCAAAATTATATCGTCAATGGTGTCCAGGACGTCTACCGCAAGCAGGGTGTGGCGATCAATGACAAGCACTTCGAGATCATCGTCCGTCAGATGCTCCGCAAGGTCCTCGTCGAGGATGCCGGCGATACCAACCTCCTCGAGCAGGACATCGTCGACAAGCAGGACATCAAGGACGCCAACGATGCTCTCTGGGGCAAGAAGGTGATCACCGATCCGGGCGACTCTGAGGAGTACAGCGAGGGTCAGATCATCACTCTGCGCCGTCTGCGCGACGCCAATAGCCAGCTCCGTCGTAAGGACCTCCGCACGATCGAGGCGCGTGATGCGATGCCGGCGGTCAGCAGTCAGATGCTCCAGGGTATCACCAAGGCTGCCCTGCAGACCAAGAGCTTCATGTCCGCTGCTTCCTTCCAGGAGACACCCAAGGTGCTCAATAACGCTGCCATCGAGGGACGGATCGACTCACTCGACTCTATTAAGGAGAATGTGATCGTCGGCCACCTCATCCCGGCCGGTACCGGACAGGCAGCGCGCAAGGACTTCGTGGTGGCCAATAAGGCAGATCTCGAGGCGAAGCGTCTCCTGGAGACCGCCAAGGCTCCCGCTATGCGCGATCCGTCCCCTCTGGAGGACATCATGCCTGAGGACTGACCTACAGTTATCCTCTGACTCTGAGTTAAGTAAGATCGGCTCCCGATGGGGTTTCCCCCTGTCGGGAGCCGATCTTTTTTTTATCCTGAGTGGACCGCGTCCTAAGAGAGTGCGCCATCGATATGCGACGGCTGCTCACTAATACCGATATTAGTCATCACTATTACCGGGTTTAGTGATCACTAAACCCGGTAATAGACTTCAGCGAGATCTCTCATAGAGATCGCACCCTCCTCTATGCATAGTCTTGTCGGTAGCGGATGCAGTATTTGGGGAGTTGCGTTGTTAGTAGGATAGAGCACCTGAGAGTGGTCCCGTCATGTAGATATCAGCCGGGTGTATATAGATCCATGGACCTATGAGCGACAGAGAGATAGCAGATCTGCTACGGACCGATGAGGAGGCGGCATTCCGTCTCCTGTACCGTCGGTATGCCGGACAGCTGCGGGCGGTTGCCTATCGCTACACCGGTGACAGCGACAAGGCTGAGGACATCCTCCAGGAGGCGATGATCAAGGTGTGCCGTCATGCGGACTCCTTCTCCTACCGGGGAGATGGCTCCCTCTATGGCTGGATCAAGCGCATAGTGGTACACACTGCCCTCAATTCCCTCAAGAGCTTCCACGAGGCACGGATGTGTCCTATGGATGACCTTACGGAAGTGGCGACGGAGGAGGTGGAGGATAGCGTGGAGGAGGTGTCCCTCCTCGACCGGATCAGTCCGGAGCTGCTCCTGCGGATGATCGGAGAGCTTCCGGAGGGATACAGACAGGTATTTAGCCTCTACGCCGTAGAGGGACACTCGCACAAGGAGATCGGCGCAATGCTGGGGATAGGGGAGCGCAGCTCCGCATCACAGTACTGCCGCGCCAAGAAGAGACTGAAAGAGAAGCTGGAG
Organism: uncultured Porphyromonas sp.; assembly: GCF_934359325.1. GTDB lineage: Bacteria > Bacteroidota > Bacteroidia > Bacteroidales > Porphyromonadaceae > Porphyromonas_A. The sequence continues at coordinate 3,819 of NZ_CAKRLH010000023.1, read as the reverse complement.
CTATGGATACAAGAGACAGAAAGAGAGTGAGCGCCGCTCCCGGCGCATGGGAGGCTGCTCTGAGAGAGAAGCTCGAGGGGGTGGAACTCCCGAGAGAGACTACGCCCCCTGTGGTGATCCCCGGGACGCTATCGACCCGGAGACGTCGTCGGCGTCTCGGATGGGTTGTCGGTGTGGCGGCGTCCGTGGCGGCGATCCTCCTTGTCCTCCTGCTCTCCCCGCAGCAGTCGGACCTGCCCGTGCCACTCCCCGTAGATGACCCTGTCGCCACCGTTCCCTCAGTCCCGCAGCCGACTGTGGAGCCGGTCCCGGAGACTTCGGTCGTGACGCATAGGACGCAGGCCACTCGCAGGATCTCTAACCGGAAGAGCCTTCTCCCCCTCGCCCCCATCCGGTCGGGTGGGGCGCTCCTCGCCATGGAGGGAGGGATCACGCCTGGTCGCCCGAGCCGCTTTGTGCCGCTGAGAGAGGCTGACGACGCTCCCTCTATGTCGGTGATTCGCTCCTCCGACTTCTCCCTCCCGGAGACACCTGCCCGCACCTCATCCTCCCGTCTGCTTGCCTCAGCACTGATCCCGGGAGGGGGTGTAAGCGGAGGAGGGCATAGTGAGATGTTTACCTCCACTGCGCCCGGTCACCGGGAGAGGAAGATCCTGCTCTCGCGTCGCCCGGTACTTGAGCTGGAGGCGCACCTGATGAAACCAATCTGGGGCGATAGGCTCTATGCGGACATGGGATTCTTCTTCTCCTGGCAGCGGGTCGGGCTGGCCGATGGAGAGGAGCAGATAGGCTACTTCACACAGGATATGCGGTCGATCGGAGTCAGCCCCGGACTCACCGCCCGACTGCTCCGTCTCGGACCGACCGAGGTATCGGGCTATGGAGCGGTGGGGCTTGCTCTGCCGCTTGGGAGTGAGACTACGAGCGATCTGCCTCTGACGGAGGGGGAGAGGGAAAAACGGGCGATCGTCGACCTCCGGACGGGTCTCCGCCTCTCAGCCTCGGTCGGCGGAGGACTGAGAGCCTACGCATCAGCGGGACTGGTCTACGACCTGGTGCCGCCCGTGGTGGCACTGCCTCACGCCGAGCTGCCCCGAGTAGCCCCGCAGATCTCCGTAGGACTCTCGATGGATCTCCCCGACCCGGGGCGATAGGTCTCACCCTCGCCCTCTCCCGCTACAGCACATCAAAATGCGAAATGGCCGGAAAAGTGTCGCTTCAGTGTGGTGGAGAGATGATAATTGTGTACCTTTGGAGCATAAAGATCAACCCTAAACGATCTTTTCACAACAAGGCTATATGCCGTAGTTGATTCTACGCTCCCGCTTCGGCGGGAGCTTTTTTTATGCCTTAAAATGGTACATTTGTGTCGGTACAGAAATCAGTAAAGCTTATCATGAGATCATTTACCCTCTCTGTCGTGCGCAGCTTCGTGCTGACGGCGACGCTCCTGGTGACGCTGCCCGGTCAGGCAGTGGTCCACGAGACCCCCAAGCCGGTCAAGAATGTCATCCTCTGCATCTCGGACGGTACCTCCCTCGCCACACTCTCGCTGGCGCGCTGGTATCAGCGTCTGACCGATGCGGAGAAGCAAAACCTCCTCATCGATCCCTATCTCTGCGGGACCGTCCTCACCTACTGCTCCGACTCGCCCATCGGCGACTCCGCCCCCACCACCAGTACCTATATGAATGGGGTGCCGGGGCTTGCCGGTCAGGTGAGCACCTATCCCGTCCTCCACGGTGAGGCGGATCTCCTCCCCTACGACTCGCTCTGGCAGAGACGACCCCTCGTGCCGCTCTGGCAGGCGCTGCGGATGGAGCAGGGACGCAAGACAGGTATCGTGGTGACCTGTGAGTTTCCCCACGCCACTCCCGCCGACTGCACCTCCTCATCCTATAATAGAGGGAAGTACTCATGGATCGTCCCCCAGATGGTCCACAATCAGATCGACGTCCTCTACGGCGGCGGTGCTTCGCTCATGAAGCCCGAGTACCGCAAGTACCTTGAGGAGCGTGGCTGGAGCGTCTTCACCGAGCCGGGGAAGGCGGCGCTTGACTATCAGGGAGAGAAGGTCTGGGGTCTCTTCGCTCCGATGGATATGCCCTTTGACCTCGATCGCGACACGACCGTGATGCCCTCGCTCGAGGAGATGACGAAGAGTGCGCTCCGGGTGCTGGATACCAATAACGACAAGGGCTTCGTCCTGATGATCGAGGGATCCAAGGTGGACTGGGCAGCTCACGCCAATGACCCTGTCGGCATGGCGACTGAGTTCCTCGGCTTTGATCGCGCAGTCAAGGCTGCGATCGACTTCGCCAAGAAGGACGGCAATACCGTCGTCCTGATGACGGCCGATCACGGCAATAGCGGCATCGCCCTCGGGACCGACAACCTCGGTCATACCTATGCTCAGACGTCGGCGTCCAAGCTCTTTGGTCCCATCACGGACATCAAGCTCACTGCATCGGGACTGGCCGAGTGCCTGATCGCCTCTCCGGAGGAGGAGATCGAGCAGATCTGGGAGGAGGTGACCACTCGCGAGCTCCCCGCAGACCAGCTGCCGATCGTCCGCGCACTCCGTCGGTACGAGGTGGACAGCCGAAGTGCTGCCACTCAGCCGGCTGAGGTGAGGAAGAAGGTGCAGCTCTCCGACTACCTCTCTGCTGACTTGATCGACCACCTGAAGTCGCTGTACGCCTCCTCTCTCGCCGGGTATATCTGTCGCGCCTACACCGACATGACCTATATCGTCTTCACCACCCACGGGCATACCGGTGAGGAGGTGTTCCTCGGCTGCTACCACCCGGACTTTGAGAAGAGACTGGTGGGCTTCAATACCAACCTTCAGCTTCACGACTACCTCCGCACGCTGACAGCGATGCCACAGACGATGAAGGAGATGTCGGACAAGTACTTCGCCCCTCATACGGAGGTCTTTGCGGGGTGCAAGGTGACCCTCAAGGGCGACCGCGCCGAGGATATGGTGCTGACGGCGAAGAAGGGCGGTCACACCTACGTCATCCCCGCCTTCTCGACCCTCTACACCGTGGACGGCAAGCAGAGGGAGCTGCCCATTGCCACGGTCTACAACGACGAGACTAAGACGCTCTACCTGCCGCGAGCGCTCTGAGACAGACTCGGTGTGACGTGACTATTCCTATGATACAATGCTGACCAAGAGACTGATCCCACTTCTGCTTGCTCTCGCAGTGTCGGTGGGCTGCACCCGAGAGGATCCCCGGACGCAGACCTATACAGATGAGGAGGGAGTTGTGAGACTCCTTACTCCCGCTGTGCCGGCCGGTGAGCAGGACTCCATAGCCTACCTCCTCGACCACTACTGGGATGGGATGTCCTTCGGGGACACCCTTTACTCTCATGATGAGGACTTCGTCGCTCGGGCGCTCCTCGGCTACCGTCCCTACCTCTCCGCCGGCGACTCGGCTCATCGGGCGGAGGCTGTCAGGAGTCTGATGTCTCGCGCCGAGGTAGATACCGTGGCCTACGTCCGACTGATGGATCTCTCGGAGGAGCTGCTGTACGATCGGGAGTACTACGATGAGTATCTGCCCTTTGCGCAGGCGATCGTTGCGTCAGACTTCCCGTCGGAGTGGGACAAGGTCCGACCGCAGGAGCAGGTGCGCTCCATTTGCCTCAATAGACCCGGTACGCTTGCCAATGACTTCGAGTACGTTACCCTCCGGGGCGATACCGCACGGATGTCTGATCTGAGAGGGGAGCCGCTCGTCCTCTTTTTCTACAACGCCCCCTGCCACAGCTGCGGTACTAAGGCGGATGAGCTTGGCAAGTCTCCTC
>NZ_CAKRLH010000022.1 GCF_934359325.1 uncultured Porphyromonas sp. | reverse complement strand
CATAATGAAATCTCTATTTGTCGTTAAAGTTTAGTTGCAGTCCTATTGGACTGGTACAAATATACTCTTTTCCTGATAATAGATCCTCCCTGCAGGAACTACTTCCAGGAAGAAGCAACGGAGAAATAACTGAGGATTGCTCAGTGGCGAGTAGGCTTCCTCAGCGATAATTCTTTTACCGGTATTAGTCGACACTAATACCGGTATTAGTCGTCACTATTACCGGTATTAGTTTGTAGCCTTACCGGGTTGGGAGACAGAGCGTCTCAGATTGAAGTCGCTGTCGTTATATACTTATCTGGGTGTCAAGCTTATGTGTCGTACTTACTGTGCTTTGTGTGCCGGACAAGTCTGAGGGTGTCGTAATATTTGTGTACTTTCGCAATTGTGAAGTAACGAGCACATATACCTTTTTAATCATAACAGCTACACATGTCAAGATTCTTATCCCTTATGACCCTTGCGGCGACCGGAGCGCTTATGCTCTGCTCTCCGGTGAGCGCAACGACGGTCACAGAGACCGCCGGCGAGGGCAAAGTCTTCACCGCTGAGGCGATGCACAAGCTCTATCGCATCGGGGGCATCCAGCTCTCTCCGGACGGTAAGCACTTCATCTACACCCGCTCCATGGCTCAGCTCGAGGAGAATAACTTCTCCTCAGAGATTATGGTCGGCGAGACTGCCAAGTCCGGCAGCGGGCGAGCCATTCTCGGTAAGAATGCCGGTCACTCGCCGGTCTTCCTCGATGATCAGACGATTGCTTTTGTCTCCACCAAGGGCGATAAAGCTCAGATCGCGCTCTGTAACTTAGACGGCAGCAACCTCCGCGTGGTGTCGGACTACGACTTCGATGTGATCGACTTCCTTTACTCTCCCGATCGGAAAAAGGTGGTCGTCATCCGCGAGGTGATGCTCCCGGAGATCTCCAAGGAGGAAAACCCTGACCTCGGGAAGCAGACCGGGCATATCTATGATGACCTGATGTACAAGCACTGGGATGAGTGGAATGTCTCTGTACCTCAGTCTTTTATCGCAACGGTAAGCACCGATGGTAAGGTCTCCAAGGAGCTTCGATCCATCCTTAATGAGGGCGAGCTCTTTGAGTTGCCGACCAAGCCCTTCGGTGGGACTGAGCAGCTGAGCTGGACCAAGGATAGCCAGCAGATTGCCTACTCTTGCCGTAAGAAGGTGGGTAAGGAATACGCCGTCTCGACCAATACAGATATCTATCTCTTTGACCTCCAGAGTGGCAAGACGACCAATCTGACAGAGGGGATGATGGGCTACGATACCAACCCTACGTTCTCTCCCGACGGGACTAAGCTCGCCTGGCTAAGCATGGAGCATGACGGCTGTGAGTCGGACCTCCCGAGGATCTTCGTGATGGATATGAAGAGCGGGAAGAAGACCTTTGTCTCAAAGGACTACGAGTACTACCCTCAGCAGCTGGGCTGGTGTTCCTGTGGCAAGAAGCTCCGTTTCGTTACCCCGGATAACGGCACGTCTAATGTCTTTAGTATCAATATCGAGACCGGAAAGGCTGAGCAGATGACAAAGTACGACCTTGCTGACGTGACCGGCTTCGCGGGCGAGGGTAAGGATATGCTCCTCACCATTCAGTCGATGGCTGAGCCTACCTCCGCCTTTGCTTACGACGTGGCTAAGGGTAAGGCAACGAAGCTGACCCCTGACAATGATGCCTTCCTCGCTGACTATCCCAATGTGACCGTACAGCGCCATATTGTCAAGACTACAGACGGTAAGGATATGATCACTTGGTTTATCCTCCCGCCCAACTTTGACCCCAATAAGAAGTACCCCACTGTCCTCTTTTGCGAGGGTGGTCCGCAGAGTCCGGTGACACAATTCTGGAGCTACCGCTGGAACTTCCGCACCTTTGCCTCCGCCGGCTTCATCATGGTCGCGCCTAATCGTCGCGGTACCATCGGTAATGGTAAGGAGTGGACCGAGCAGATCTCCGGAGACTATGGTGGTCAGAATATCAAGGACTACCTCTCCGCGATCGACTACGCTGCCACGCTGCCCTATGTGGATAAGGATCGCCTCGGTGCCACCGGTGCTAGCTACGGAGGTTTCTCCGTATACTATCTCGCCGGTCACCATGAGGGTCGCTTCAAGGCCTTTGCTGCCCATGCCGGGATGTTCAATCTCGATGCGCAGTACCTGGAGACGGAGGAGCTCTGGTTTACCAATTGGGACCTCGGTGGTCCCTTCTGGGAGACGGATAAGGAGCGGGTACGCAACTCGTACTCCTTCTCCCCCCACCACTTCATCGACAAGTGGGACACCCCGATCCTCTGCATCGCAGGCGGGTATGACTTCCGTATCCTCTTCTCACAGGGTATGCAGGCCTTCAACGCAGCTCAGCTGCGAGGCATCCCCTCTCGTATGCTCTACTTCCCCGACGAGAGCCACTGGATCCTGAAGCCGCAGAATAGTGTCCTCTTCTATCGCACTTGGATCGACTGGATGAATAAGTGGCTCAATAAGAAGTAACCTGAGCCCTATATAGCACAAGAGAGGCTGCCCGATCATCTCGGACAGCCTCTCTTGCATTATAGATCTCGGATAGGATCCCAGATGGGGGTGGTGGGGAGGGGGGCAATGAAGGTGATTGGCTCCCGTCGGACCGGATGAGTCAGAGAGAGGGAGCGGGCATGGAGCGCTATGGATGCGTCGGGGAGGGGATAAGAAGCGCCATACTTGACATCTCCGACGATCGGGCAGCCTATCGCCGCCAACTGGGCGCGAATCTGGTGGTGCCGTCCGGTATGGAGGTGGATCTCAAGTAGCGTCTGCCCCTCGGAGGGCTGAGCCACCGTCTGATATTCGAGTACCGCCTCCTTTGCCTCCTTTGTCCCCTTAGAGACCGGGTAGCTCTTATTCTGATCTCTATTGCGAAGGAGAGAGTGTGTAAGGGTCGCAGTAGGGCGCTCCGGGCGACCTTCGACGAGGGCGAGGTAGATCTTCTCAAGGTCGTCTCTCCGGCGGAATGCGTCATTAAGCCGGGTGAGTGCCTTGCTGGTTCGGGCAAAGAGTACCACCCCGCTCACCGGTCGATCAAGCCGGTGTACTACTCCGAGGAAGACAGCACCGGGCTTGTTGTACTTCTCCTTTATATAGACCTTGCAGGTTTCCACAAGTGGTTCATCCCCGGTGCGGTCGCCCTGGATGATCTCTCCGGGAGCCTTGGAGACAGCGAGCAGATGGTTGTCCTCGTAGAGTACCTCCATGGATCAGAGTGCCATGCCGCCACAGACCTGCAGCACCTGCCCGGTGATGTAGGAGGCATCATCAGAGAGAAGGAAGGCGACTGCTTGGGCGACGTCCTCAGGAGTACCTGCCCGACGGAGCGGGATCTCTGCTGTCCACGCCTTGGTCTGTTCCTCGCTCAGCTGAGAGGTCATGTCTGTCTGTATGAATCCCGGGGCTACTGCATTCACGCGTATGCCACGACTGCCCACCTCCTTAGCGAGAGACTTCGTGAAGCCAATGATTCCGGCCTTGGAGGCGGAGTAATTGGTCTGTCCCGCATTGCCGTGAAGTCCGACGACTGAGGAGAGACTGACGATGGATCCGCTACGGGCACGGATCATAGTGGGGAGGAGGGCGGAGGTGACGTTGTAGACGCTTTTCAGATTTGCGCCGATGACGCTGTCCCACTGCTCCTCGTCCATCCGCATCAGGAGACCGTCGCGAGTAATGCCGGCATTATTGACTAGATAATCGACGGTTCCGAAGTCGCTTAGCACATCGGCAACAAAGGTCTTGGCTGCCTCGTGGTCTGCAGCATCGAGAGCGTAGGCCTTGCCCTCCACACCCATTCCACGGAGTTCCTCCTCGAGAGAAGCAGTATTGGCATTGAGAGATCTGCCACAGAAGGCTATTTGGACGCCTCTCGAGGCAAGCTCGAGACAGATGGCGCGACCGATGCCACGGCTTCCACCGGTGACGATGGCGGTCTTGTGAGTCTGAGTAGTAGTCATGTCGGGTATTGCTTTATTCTTATTCTCCCATATCATTGCCTATCCCCTTTAGAATTAGATCGTAGACGATGAAGTAAGTCCTCATGAGCGACTCCCGGGAGCGTCCCAGCTGCCCCCTTATGTAGGGCACTTCAAGTCCCTTGAGACAGGCGTGTAGGAGCATCGTGGTGCGGGTGAGGTCGAGTGTGGCGCGGAAGTGTCCCCCGGCGATCCCTTCTTGCAGCATCTGACGGATGAGTCTTCGCTCGAGTACGTCGAAGCGCACTCTAGCTCGCTCGAGGGTGGCTATGTCATTGAAAAACTCCGCCTCCAGCGTCCCATTCCACATTACCACATTATTGATCATCTCCTCCCGTCGACCGATGTAGCGCATCAGTTTCTCCGGGGTGGGGAGGGGCTGATAGACAAACTTCTCTAGCTCACTGTAGAGGTAGTCAAACTCCTCCTTGATCACCTCTAAGTAAATGTCCTCCTTGGTGCTGAAGTAGGTGTAAAGGGTGCGACGGCTCTTGCCGGCACTCTTGGTGATGCCATTCATCGTCGTATCGTGGAATCCGAGCGAGGCGAAGAGGTCTCGAGCTACCTTGATGAAGTGCTGTCTCGTCCGCTCTGCCGTTGCCGTCCGACGCTTCCGCTTCTTTACCTCAGCCATAGTGGGTTACTTCTCTCGGAAAAAGAGGTTGATCGGAGTGCCGCTGAAGTCCCAGTTGGCTCGTATCTTATTCTCCAGGAAGCGCTTGTAGGGCTCCCTGATCCACTGGGGAAGGTTGCAGAAGAAGACGAAGCTCGGGACGCTTACGCCGGGGAGCATAGTGATGTACTTGATCTTGATCATCTTCCCCTTGATCATCGGAGGCGGAGTGGCGCCGATGATGGGTAGGAGTACCTTATTGAGCTGACCTGTGGAGATGCGGGTCTTACGCTTGGCATAGATCTCCTCGGCGAGGTCGAGGATCTTCAGCACCCTCTGTCTCGTTAGGGCGGAGATGAAGAGGATCGGGAAGTCGGTGAAGGGTGCCAGTCGGGCACGGATGGCAGACTTGTAGGTCTCCATCACCTCCTTGCCTTTCTCCTCGATCAGGTCCCACTTATTGATGCAGACGATGAGACCCTTGTTATTCTTACGGACAATGGAGTAGACATTGACATCCACCGCCTCAATCCCCTGCGTGGCGTCAAGCATCAGGACGCAGACATCGGAGTTCTCTATCGCTGTGATGCTACGGAGGACGGAGTAGTACTCAATGTCCTCGCTCACCTTCCTCTTCTCCCTCACGCCGGCGGTGTCCACGAGGAGGAGATTGTGTCCAAAACGGTCGTAATGGGTGTAAATAGAGTCCCGCGTGGTCCCGGAGATGTCGGTGACGATGTGTCGATCCTCTCCGAGGAGGGTATTGACGAGAGTGGACTTACCGGCATTGGGACGACCCACGATAGCGAGACGAAGCATATCCGGAACCTTCTCCTCCTCGGCGCTCTCCTCCGGGAGCAGCGCAACCAGCGCATCGAGGAAGTCTCCCGTACCGGCGCCATTGGTTGCCGAGATGGGGTAGGGGTCTCCGAGTGATAGAGCATAAAACTCGGCGGCATAGGCATCCATAGTAAAGTTGTCCGCCTTATTTGCGACCACCATCAGCGGCTTGTCCGTGCGGCGGAGCATATTGGCGATCTCCATATCCAGCGGAGTGAGTCCCTCCTTCACATCGACGAGGAAGACGATCAGGTCTGCCTCGGCGAGTCCCATCTCGACCTGCTTATTGATGGCGGACTCAAAGGTCTCATCGCTCTGACCGACCCAGCCACCGGTGTCGACGATGCTGAAGGAGCGCCCCTGCCACTCGCAGCGACCATACTGCCGGTCTCGGGTGGTGCCCGGGGTGTCGGAGACGATCGCAGTACGGGACTCTGTGAGCCGATTGAAGAGGGTGGACTTGCCGACATTGGGTCGGCCGACAAGGGCTACCAGTTTGCTATTGGCCATAGGATGTAATTGTCTAATGTGTTATCTGTATTGAAATAGGTTACTCAGCTCTTGGACTCGTAACCAAAGGAACGGAGTGCCCGATCGCTGTTGCGCCAGTCATCGGAGACCTCCACCTCGAGGCGGAGGAAGATCTTCTTACCGAAGAACTTCTCCAGGTCACGACGAGCGAGGGTGGAGACTTTCTTAAGCGCCACGCCACCCTTGCCGATGATGATCCCCTTCTGCGACTCGCGCTCTACGTAGATCCTACCTGTGATTCGGATCAGATCATCAGACTCCTTGAAGGAGTCTATCACCACCTCGCAAGAGTAGGGGATCTCCTCCTGATAGTAGAGGAAGATCTTCTCGCGGATAATCTCTGAGACAAAGAATCGTGCCGGTCTGTCGGTCAGTGCATCTTCGTCAAAGTAAGGAGGCGCCACCGGGAGCAGCTCCGGGATCCGTTGCTTGAGATAGGGGATCCCCGCCCCATGCAAGGCGGCGAGAGGGAGGATCTCTGTGGCATTAGGAAGCCGGTCTCTCCAGCTCTCTATTAGTGCTGCCAGCTCCTCCTGACTCATGAGGTCTGCCTTATTGATCAGGACAAGCACGGGAATGTCGAGCTTAGCCACCTGAGCGACGAAGTCCGCATTCTTATCTGCCTTCTCTATAGTATCTGTGACATAGAGGAGAATATCTGCGTCCTCGAGGGCACTGCGAGAGAAGGAGAGCATATCCTCCTGCATGCGGTACTTGGGCTTAAGCACCCCCGGAGTGTCGCTGTAGACGATCTGCATACGGTCGCTATTGACGATGCCGATAATACGGTGTCTCGTCGTCTGCGACTTATTGGTGATTATGCTGAGTCGGTCGCCCACCAGCTGATTCATCAGGGTAGACTTACCCACATTTGGGTTGCCAACGATGTTGACGAAGCCGCTCTTGAAGTTCTCTATCTTATCCATCTCTGTTATTCTTGCTCTCCGGGTGTGTCGTAGGCCCACTTAAGTAAGGCAGTACCATATGTGAGACCGGCTCCAAAGGCGGTCAGTACTATATTGTCTCCTCTCCGTATCCGGCTCTCGCACTCACTCAGTACGATGGGGATGGATGAGGAGGAGGTATTGCCACAATGACCGATATTGACCAGTAGTCGGTCCATCGGCAGCTCGAGTCGCTCCGCCACGGCGCTCATGATCCTGAGATTAGCCTGATGAGGAACCACCCAGGTCACCTGATCCTTGGTTAGTCCGTTTCTCCCAAGCATCTCCTCCGAGGTCTCGCCCATCGTAGTGACGGCGCACTTGAAGATCACCCGCCCATTCATCTTGATGAAGTGCTCTCCATTCTCTATAGTCTCGTGCGAAGCGGGTCGGGCGGAGCCTCCTGCGGGGATGATCAGGTCATCACGGTGACCGATATTCTTATTTCCTATCAGGAGGTCAATCACACCCACCTCGTCCTCCGTCGGCTCAATCAGTGTCGCCGCTCCGCCGTCACCGAAGAGCGGGAGTGTCGACCGATCGGAGGGATTGGCGAAGAAGCTGTTCTTCTCCGCCGTCACCAACAGGATCCTCCTATACAACCCGCTCTCGATGAACCCTCGAGCGATCTGTAGTCCGAAGATAAATCCACTACATGCTGCCTGGAAGTCGTAGCACGGCGCCCCGTCGGGTATGCCCACCTCGGCTGCTATGATCGATGCCGTAGAGGGGAAGATATAGTCCGGGGAGTTGGTCGAGCAAATCACCATGTCTATCGTCGATAGATCGATCGGGTGACGCCTCACCAGGTCACGGATTGCCTCCACGCCAAGCACCGAGGCACCCTCAGTGCGATCTCTCAGTATGTGACGCTGATGAATGCCGACCCGTGTCGTGATCCACTCATCTGAGGTGTCGACCATCTTGGCGATGTCGTCATTGGTGAGGACCTCACTAGGCAGGTAGTGTCCTATGGCGGTGATTGCAGCTCTGAGGTGCTGTGTCATATATTATTCTCTCCGGGATCCCCGGGATGGTGTACATCTGATGTGGAAAGAGGTGAGAGAACAAGTGTGCGGTTGCAGTGCAGCACCTCTCACTTTCCGTTGCCAAAGGTACGATTTTCTCACCTTATCCGACGAGTGTGCACTTTACCTCTCACAGTACGTTTACTTTTCTGAGTGTGGCGTCCTAGAAAAGTACACACATAGAGGAGAAGAAATGAAGATCAAGAATGAAGCGAAAAAGGCTGGATCGAGCTCTGTTAAAGACTAAAAAACAGGTCTGAAACAAAGGAGCTACGATGACATGTTTAAATTAAAAGTCTTGCGTGAAATGGTTTGTACGGGCGAGACACTTGCAGCACTAAGTAAGGCCAATTGCAACCATTTCCCGCTGGATCAGAACCTTTGGGATCACAACCCCAAAACGAATCAGAGAGTAGGTTATGAGTAAGAATATCAGCGATATAGAGCGCAAGCTTATCGAGAAAGAGTGTGAGTGTGAGGAACTTAAAGTAAGGCTTCGGGAGTCACATATCGAGTGCGAGATCAAAAAAGCATCCTTGGACTACCTGTCCGCCAAGTATCACATTGATCTAAAAAAGCTCCATCACGCAGAATGTCGGATGAACCTAATGTGAACTTTTCATGTGTAACATTGCTTGATGGGCTAAACTATTACCGGTATTAGTCGACACTAATACCGGTAATAGATGACACTAATACCGGTAATAGAAACGGGCAATAATTATGTGCTGGATTTCAAACTAGTGTGCATTCATGTCCAATTAGCTCCTTAACAGAGGCTTTGGTGCTGGTGTTATTGTACTTCAGTTGTTTCGAGTCTGTTTTCTTTTGATATATAATAGCGATTATGTTAAGTAGACATGAAAGAATTCCTGTGGAATAGCTAACTTTGTCTCATAAGAAACATCTACAAGACCTTAACTACCCATGAGAGAGTCCGATACAATCAACCCTGAGGAGAAAGTCACTCTCCCGCATGATAAGTTTGCCATCTGTATTTCCAGATCGCAGTGCAGCGGCGGTGTGACGTTTGCCCATAAGCTCGGTGAAAAGCTGGGTATCCCTGTCTACGATGACAATATCTTTGACTACGCTGCCAAGGATCATAATATCCGATGCGATCTATTCGTGAAGAACGAGGACAATACAGACTTCTCAGTCCCTATTATATATGGTGCGGAGTATGCTTCGTCTGGAGCGATGATCACCTATACGGACAACTTTTTGTCCAATAAGAACATCCATAGTATGCAGTCAGAGACGATCCTGAGGCTTGCCGCTGATAGCTCTGCCATTTTCCTAGGTCATACAGCTGACTTCGTGCTAAGAAACCACCCTAACCTACTGACGCTCTATATCTCCGAGCCGATGGCTATTCGCATAAAGAACCTCCAGAAAGACTACGAGGGAGTCAGCGATGAGGAGGCGATGGATAGACTGCTGAAGCTTGATAAGGATAGGCGTCAGTACTACAACTATTACACCGGCATGCGTTGGGGACGCTGTGAGACTTACGATTTGGCTCTGCAACCGTCGTTCTTTGGCATAGATTATGCAACTGATTTAGTGATGGAGATGATTCGCGCCAAGCAGTTTCCTACGGAGGGGACCTCTCTGGCAGGCGAACATTAGGTTCCAAGTCCATAACTAAGCAGTTTACATAGATGTCAAATTATAATAAGAAGATATATGACCCAATAGTGGAGTCTTCTATTTCCGACCAGGAGGACTTCGATACCCTCTTTGATCAGCCCTCATCCGATGGAGGGGGCTCGGGAGGAGAGGATACGAGTGGCGGTCAGGAGTCTACTCAAAAGACTGTGACTCCGACCCTAGACGCCTACGGTACATGGCTCAATGACCAGGTGAAGAGAGGAAAGCTGGATCCCGTTTACGGTCGTGAGAAGGAGCTTCAGCGGATCACGCAGATACTGGCAAGGAAAAAGAAGAATAACCCCCTACTCCTGGGTGAGCCGGGTGTGGGAAAGACAGCGGTGGTCGAGGCTCTGGCACTGAGAATCGCATCCGGAGATGTCCCACCCTATCTGCTCAATAAGCGGATCGTTGCGGTGGATATGTCGTCCATTGTGGCGGGGACGATGTATAGGGGACAATTTGAGGAGCGGATGAAGAAGCTCATCCACGAGCTCAAGTCCAATCCTGACGTTATACTCTATATGGATGAGATACATACGCTTATGGGTAGCGGTAACACCCAGGGAGGGGTCGATGCCGCCAGCATGCTCAAGCCGCCTCTTGCACGAGGAGAGATCCGCTGCATCGGTGCCACCACCCTGGAGGAGTATCGTAAGAGCATCGAGAAAGATGGTGCGGTGGACCGGAGATTTCAGAAAGTTATGGTCAACGCTCCTGACGAGAAGGAGACACTCCTTATTCTAAAGAAGCTCCAGCCGATCTACGAGAAGCACCATCACGTGACTTATACGGAGAAAGCCCTTGAGTCTGCTGTCTATCTGACAGAGCGCTATGTCACTGACCGGCAGTTCCCCGACAAGGCGATAGATGCTCTCGATGAAGCGGGCGCCTACTCCTTTATCAAGAATCAGAAGCCGGTCGATCTGAAGCCCTATCAGGACCAGATCGACGAGATACGTAAGCTGAAGCTTCAGTACGTCAACGAAGGGCGGTATGACCTTGCCTCTCAGGCGAGGGATAAGGAGAAACAGTATCAGGAGGATCTCAAGACGGTCAAGCGCAGTCTGGAGCGCGGTGATATGCTCGGCGACCCTACCCTAGTGGACAGTCAGGAGGTAGAGTACGTGGTGTCTCTGGGGAGCGGCGTGCCGGTCCAGTCCTTCACCGCCGGTGATCTTAGGGCTCTCAGCCAGCTGGAGTCTACACTGAAGTCCAAGGTGATCGGTCAGGATCACGTGGTGCGTGACGTCGCTACTGCCATCCAGCGGAATAAGGTGGGGCTCAGAGATCCGGGGAAGCCAATTGGCTCCTTCCTCTTCTTAGGATCCTCCGGCGTCGGTAAGACGTATCTCTCTAAGATGCTCGCTAAGGAGCTCTTTGGCACAGAGGATGCCATGATCCGTGTGGACATGAGTGAATTTATGGAGAAGTACTCCGTCTCTCGACTGATCGGTGCTCCTCCCGGATATGTCGGATACGACCAGGGTGGCGAGCTGACGGTGAAAGTGAAACGACGCCCCTACTCCGTGATCCTCTTCGATGAGATCGAGAAGGCTCACCCCGATGTCCAGAACCTTATGCTACAGATCCTTGATGATGGTGTACTGACAGATAGTACAGGTGACAAGGTTAATTTCAAGAACACCATCATCATCATGACCTCCAATGTGGGTACCCGCCAACTCAGCGAGTTTGGGACCGGCATCGGATTTAAGGATCAGAGCGATGGAGATGAGGCGGCTGAGCAGGTGATCCGCAAGGCTCTCAATAAGCGCTTTGCCCCTGAGTTCCTCAATCGTATCGATAAGATCGTAACCTTCAATCAGCTCAAGAAGCAGGACATCCGTACGATCGCTGACCTCGAGCTGAGCAAGCTGGATAAGCGTCTGGAGAACCTCAATATCCGAGTGCAGTACTCCGATAAGGCGAGAGACTTCGTGGCTGAGAAGGGGTTTGATCCTAAGCTCGGAGCCAGACCGCTCAAGAGAGCAATAGCGCAGTACATCGAGGAGATGATCACGGACGGAATCATCAGTGGAGAGGTGCAGCCGGGAGAGGATTACCTGATCGATGTGGATGGCACGGACAAGGACATGAAGCTGAAGATCATGGTACCGGAGCCACTACTGATCTCATAAGTAATTGATACTACTCAGAGAGGGGCATTATGGCATATGAGCTGTAACGCCCCTCTCTCTTGGGACTTCGGGCGATCACTTCGTCCCCACAATTGCGTATCTTTGTGGGAAGAAATCTTAGTAACCAATGGTACCATTCTCAATAGATCCAGATAAAGTCATCCTCGGCATAGAGTCCTCCTGCGATGATACCTCAGCTGCTGTCCTGAGAGGTCAGACGCTCTTGTCAAACGTCATAGCGAGCCAAAAGGTCCACGAGCAGTACGGTGGCGTAGTGCCCGAGTTGGCCAGTCGAGCTCACTTGCAGAACGTCGTCCCTGTCGTCAGTGAGGCGATACGACAGGCAGGGATCACACGTGAGGATATCGACGTGATCGCCTACACGAGAGGTCCCGGTCTCCTAGGATCCCTGCTGGTCGGAGGGGCATTCGCCAAGGGGATGAGCCAGGCACTCGGTATCCCGATGGTAGACGTCAATCATCTGCAGGGACATGTGATGGCGCACTTCGTACAGCAGCCGGGCGAGGAGCGACCTGTCCCCCACTTCCCATTCCTCTGCCTGCTCGTATCAGGAGGCAACTCGCAGATTATTCTAGTCCATAACCCCCTGGACATGGAGATTATCGGCAAGACCATCGATGACGCTGCCGGCGAAGCATTTGACAAGTGTGCCAAGGTGATGGGACTGGGGTACCCGGGAGGACCGGTCGTGGACCGACTCGCTAAGGAGGGAGACCCAAGGGCCTTCCACTTCGCCAAGCCCAGGATTGATGGCTACGACTACAGCTTCAGCGGGCTGAAGACCTCCTTCCTCTACACCCTCAGAGATAATCTGGAGAAGGATCCTCTCTTTATCGAGAAGAATAAGGAGGATCTGTGTGCTTCATTACAGGAGACCGTGATCGAGCTCCTCATGGAAAAGCTTGAGCGTGCTGCTGAGGATCTCCATATCGATCAGGTCGGTGTAGCCGGTGGCGTCTCCGCCAATAGCCGTCTGAGGCAGGCCTTTGTGGACTATGGCGAGCGTAGTGGTAAGGTTGTCTTTATTCCCCCATTCAGCTACACGACGGATAATGCGGCGATGATTGCTATGGCCGGAGCCTGTCTCTATGCTGCAGGTCGACGGAGCGAGATGACGGACGCCCCTTACTCAAGGATAACTATCTAAGCGCTAAGTATATGGAATACGACAAGTCACTACACAAGTACTTGACGGAGCTCAGTGCTACAGCTCTGCAGGTATCCGAACTCCTACTCTCGCTCAAGTCCCACTTGTCAGTGGCTGAGAGCTGCACCGGTGGGCTGATCGCTGCTACCTGTACCAGTATCAGTGGTGCCTCGGACTGGTTTGATACAGGCGTAACCACCTATACCCGCCCCAGCAAGCAAGGTATGCTGGGACTCAAGGATCGGGAGATCCGTGACGGACTTGTCTCGGAGTCCACTGCCATCGCCATGTGCGAGCACATAGCGAAGCTCTCAGCAGTCGATGTCGCACTCTCTACCACAGGAGTCGCCGGACCATCGGAGAGCGAGGGGTATAAGCCATGTGCAGCGTGGATCGCCGTCCATACGCCTATGGGCACCGTCTCTCGATGGCTCGAGCATGAGGATGAGGGACGAAACACCAATCGCGCATTCATCGCCCTACAGGCGCTCTCACTACTTCGCGAAGAGCTACAGAAGTATCAGGAGACCTCAGTGAGATGACGCTTCAGGAGGCGCTCAAGAGGGTATTCGGATACAGCAGCTTTAGACCCAATCAGGAGGAAGCGTGCCGTAACCTTCTCCACGGTCGTGATCAGCTCGTCATACTGCCCACGGGCGGCGGCAAGTCGATCTGCTATCAGCTGCCGGCTGTACTCCAAGATGGATGCGCCATAGTCGTGTCGCCTCTGCTTGCGCTAATGAGGGATCAGATCGACTCGCTCAATCGGCACCACATCCTATCCGCCACCATCAATAGCTCTCTCTCTGACTCTGTACGACGCCAGGTGCTTCTACTGCTGCTTAGAGGGAAACTGAAGCTGCTCTACCTTAGCCCGGAGACTCTGATGTCTCCAATGGGAGACTATATCCTGAGCAATGCCAAGATCTCTTTCTTTGCGATAGACGAGGCTCACTGTATAAGCCAGTGGGGCCATGACTTCAGACCCGAGTACTCGCAGCTTGGATTTCTTAAGCAAAAGTACCCCTCCCTTCCCATCATCGCACTGACGGCAACAGCCGACCCTGCCACAAGGAAGGATATTATCAATAAATTGCAGCTGACAGATCCTGTGGAGATAGTCGGGGACTTCGATAGACCTAACATCCACATCTCGGTACGGCGAGGAGTAAAGAAGAGAGAGAAGCTAAGGCAGATAGCAGACTATATCGAGGAGCAGGGCACACTCTCCAGCGGCATCATCTACTGCACAAAGCGCAAGGATACCGAGATGCTCTCCGAGTATCTCAATAGTCAAAACATACACGCCCTACCCTACCACGCCAATATGTCCCCCGAGGACAGACTGGTGGTCCATCGTGCCTTCCTGTCGGGAAATGTGCAGGTGGTCTGTGCTACCGTAGCCTTCGGGATGGGGATCGACAAGCCTGATGTGAGGTGGGTCATACACTACAGTATGCCGATGAATATCGAGCAGTACTATCAGGA
>NZ_CAKRLH010000021.1 GCF_934359325.1 uncultured Porphyromonas sp. | reverse complement strand
CTTGTCCAGGGTATCATTCATTAGTTTGATGACGTGAAAGTGGTCGAAGACATAGATGGCATCGGGGGCATTTTCGCAGACAGACTGCGAACTCCTCGATTCCGATGCTCTCAACTCCCTTCAAGGACGGTCTTCTGGAGCGTCTCTCAAGGTGCTTTAGGAGACCTTTGCAAAGGTCTTAAAGAGAAAGTACGCACAGTCATCTGACTGTGCGTACTTTTTTACTTCGCCTCGAGGAGCTTCACCAGCTCGAAGAAGTTATAGGAGCGGCAGTATCGCTTCGCTTTATTATAGCGGACATTGACCTCCTGATACGACGACCAGAGCGCCGTAAAGTCATGGACTGGTCTCATATCTCTCCGACCATCCTCGCTGACGAAGGTGGTTTGATTGGTCCCGGAGAGCGGGATGCCACCGAAGTCTGTCACTAACCACAGGACGCCCTCCTCATCGACGTGCGTCGCCAAGGGGCAGGTCGCCCACCACTCCAAGTAGATCCCTACCGTGGGTCGCTCGAAGCCTGAGCTCCCCGTGTAGGCAAGACCGCACTGAGTCATCAGCGGGGTCAGGAACATCCGACTATCCCTCAGGATCTCCTCTCGGTGCCTGTAGATGAGGAACGCATGCTCCAGCCAGAGCGTCCACCCGATCTTCCGGATCTCATCGATCTCCTCCTCGGTCTCATCCGACCGAAACTTCGGGTGAGGCTTGTAGTAATACTCACCGGTCTCATGATTAAGAGCCCAGCGAGTCGGCACCGGCTTCTCGCCCTCTCCCAGCGGCTCGCACGGCAGCACCGTCCCATCCATCAGGGTAATCGAGGTAATGACACTATTCTTCTCTCCCATCGCGTGAGCGTCTTAGACTAAAGTGTGGTATATACATCCAAGAACAAATATACCTCTTTTCCCCACCCATCTCTCCATCCGGAGCCGGGGAGAAGGAGTGAGTGGGGGGGTATCGTACCGGTCGGAGGCTGGCAGGTAGAGTTCGGTGAATTCTAAACCCGGTATTAGTGATCACTAAACCCGATAATAGTGATGACTAATACCGGGTTTAGTCCGGAGGCACAGAGCTGACGCACTTGAGCGGCACATAAGTCTCTCGGCTCATCGCAAAGAGTGGGGAGCAAAATACCCCTCCGGGGTACACCGCAGTTCGTCCGAGCCAGTCGACTCGCCCCATATGATACTGCAACTGGCGAGGGGGGGACACTCAAAGAGGTGCGTTTTCGCATAGCTGTTAAGCTCAAATGCGTCACCCTTGGAGTTTCATCCCATCGGGACTAGAGTTTCATCCCATTGGGACTGGAGTCTCTCCCACAAGAGACTGCCCCGCATGCCTAAGGCTGACTCACTTGAGCTTTACAGTGCCCGCCGGATCCCGTGGGGATCGCCGCCTTTTAGCTATATGAAGGAAGCACCGCCCCGGGTAAGGGACGATGTTTCCTCAGATAACTACAGGTCGAAGATCAGTCGCCGATCATGTAGTGGTGGTAGCCCTGGAGGCGCTGCCAGGCTCCACGAGTGAAGTCGGGCACCTCGACGGGGGCAAAGCCGTGCTCGAGGGAGATCTGGGAGAGCGGGATCAGTGAGCACCACTCGGCCATGTCGTAGACATCCATATCGAGTGGTAGACCATTGCGGAGACAGTAGATGAGACGATAGTCCATGATGAAGTCCATACCGCCGTGTCCGCCGACCTCCTTGGCACGCTTCTCCAGCTCGCGTGTGATGGGGTGCTTGTACTTCTCGTAGAGCTCCTTCTGCATCTCGGGGCTGACCCAGCTGTGGGTGGAGAGGTCGTCTACTGCGGGCATGCCGGCATCCTTCAGATCCGTACCGGCGAGGGCGTAGTGCTCAGCGGGGTACTTGGAGGCGTAGCCCTTGGTGCCGGCGACATTGTACTGACGGCTGTAGGGGCGGTGCGTAGTGACATCGTGGTGGATAAAGATGGTGCGCCCCTTCTCCGTGCGGATCATCGTCATGGTGTGCTGACCATTGGCCACCTTGGCATCCTTGACTCCACGAGCCTTCTCGAGGTAAGCGGGGAGGTTGCGGGGCGTGGCGTCCATGGAGACGAGGACATTCATCTTATCTCCACGGTGGAGATCGAGGATCTGAGCAGCGGGGCCCATGCCGTGGGTCGGGTAGACATCGCCACGGTGCTTGATATTGTAGTCCATACGCCAGTCACCCTCGTAGTAGGGCCAGAAGTCCTCCAGATTGTGGATATAGCCACCCTCGGCATAGAGGATGTCGCCGAGGAGACCCTTATTCTTCATATTGAGGGTAGTCATCTCGAAGAAGTCGTAGACGCAATTCTCGAGCATCATGCAGTGCTTGCGGGTCCGCTCGGAGGTGTCGATGAGGGTCCAGATGTCGTCCAGCGAGAAGGCAGTGGGCACCTCGACAGCGACGTGCTTACCCTGCTCCATAGCGTACTTCGCCATCTCGACGTGGGTCTGCCAATTGGTCACGATATAGATCAGGTCGATATCGGGGCGCTCGACGAGCTTCTTCCACGCATCGTCCGAGCCGTAGTAGAGCTCTGCAGAGTGGCGACCATTCTTAGTGAGGATGGCGTTGCTCTTCTCCGCCCGATCCTGGTGAAGGTCGCAGAGAGCCACGACATCCGTGCCCTCGATGAGCGAGAGGCGGTCGACTGCACCCACGCCGCGCATGCCGAGACCGATGATACCGATCCGGACGGTCTGGAGCTTGGGGGCACGGAAGGCCAGCATATCCTGCTGCCCGGCAGGTCGCTCTGGGACGGTAGTCTGGATCATGGGCGAGCAAGACTTGTCCTGCCCTCCCTTCTTGGCGCAGCAGTCCTGAGCCATCACGGGAGAGATCATAAGGACAGACAGGAGAGCCGCCGCAAGATACTTCATCATTTTCATAAGAACAAAAGGATTAGTGATTAGTTTACCATTTCGCCCCCAAATATACCAAAATAGATTTTGATCGACGGCGTTTCAAGCCACAGTAACCAAGAAAAGTCAGCAGAGAGAAGCTTAGTGTCGGGAAGCAGAAGGGCGAAATTCTTTTTTGATTACATTTGCACCAATAGGAGATACCGGTATAATGACAGACAATCACTACTACTTTTACCTGGATGGAGAGGTGCAGAGAGGCCCAGTGACGGCGGAGGATCTGATCAGAGTCATCACCCCGCAGACCCTGATCTGGTGCGAGGGGATGGAGAGCTGGACAGCTGCGAGTCTGGTCCCCGAGATCCGCTCCCTGCTGACCAGCAATGAGACAGTACCTGGCGGCGCCGAGAGAGTCATCGGCACTCCACCTCCATCCGTCGGGATCGGTGCTGGGTCCGTCACCATACCGGCAAAGCCCAATAACTACCTGGTCTGGTCGATCCTGCTGACGCTCCTCTGCGGCAGCATCCCGGGCATAGTGGGCATCGCACTGGGCATCACCTGCAATCAGCGCTATGCCGAGGGTGACTATAAGGGTGCGGAGCTGGCCTCGTCGATGGCTCGAAACTGCATCCTCGTGAGCGTAGTCCTCGCTGTGATCCTCCTAGGAGTGGTGCTGATGATGTTCGTCTCCTTTGGGAGCGCCCTCCAGACCTTTGCAGAGATGGTCAATAATGGCTGAGGAGCCCGCTTCTCTCAGGAGAGAGGAAGGAATAGAGATAGACAATTTGTTCCTACCTTTGCCCCCTGGACACCGGGCACATACTACAAGACACTCAATAAATGGAGAAGGAGTACTACTATATAGATGAGTATGGGGAGCAATTCGGTCCCTACTCACTGGAGATCTTCCGCCTGCTGCCACTAAGGGGAGAGACCCTCGTGTGGCACACAGGGATGGGTGAGTGGACAGCAGCTGACACGATGGAGGAGCTGAAGGGGTTTCTGCGTAAGGAGAGTCCCGCCCCTGACACCGTCACTCCGGCAAACGACCAGGTAGAGTCGATCCCGACAACAGTGCAGACAAGCCTACCCGGCCGACCTATGCCCAAGAGCTGGATGACGGAGTCGATACTGCTGACGCTCCTCTGCTCGATCATCGGGCTTATCCCCTTCTTCCACGCCATGCAGGTGCGCAATCTGTACCAGAGGGGAGACTTCGAGGGGGCGGAGCGAGAGTCGGCGACGGCGAAGAAGTGGTTTTACATCGCTCTCGCAATCGGCTTGGTGGTAGACACACTCTACCTCCTCTTCTTCAGAGACTACTTTCCCAACACTCTACCATGAGACTACGACAAGAGACACTACTCCTACTCCTACTGACCCTTGCCATGCCAGACACCCACGGACAGTCATACCGAGTCATCTCCAACCCCTCCAGCGCCATCGTCGGGGGAATGGTTACTGTGCCGGGAGGATCCTTCGTCCTGCCCGGGACCGACAAGCCGACCGAGGTGGAGCCCTTCCTGATAGGGACTCATGAGGTGACGCAGCGGGAGTACCACTTCATTATGGGCGAGGATCCCTCCTTCTACTCCAGCCCCGACAAGTCTCGCCTCGCACGATTTGACAGCGAGGGGATCTACCGCAGCGACACCTACAAGAGACCGGTCGAGAGTATTTCCTGGTACGATGCGGTGACCTACTGCAATAAGCTCAGCCTCCACGACAATCTGACGCCCGTCTACACCATCGTCGGCAATACGGTCACGAGAGACTACGAGGCGGACGGGTACCGCCTGCCTACGGAGGCGGAGTGGATGTGGGCAGCCATGGAGGCGGACAAGATCCAGGTGACGGCAAAGTGGTCCGGCGGACCGGGACTGACGATGGCTCGCTACGCCTGGTACAGAACCAATGCCTATGCGGAGTGGAACCCCCTCTACAACCCCGCCGATATGATCCGCCGACCCGAGTACGGCACCCGTAGCGTCGGGACAAAGAGCCCCAATAAGCTGGGGCTGTACGATATGTCCGGCAACGTCTGGGAGTGGTGCGAGGACTGGTACGGCAAGAGGACGCCCGCATACGGCGGACCGGCTGAGGGCATCTACCGCGTCGCCAAGGGCGGATCCTTCCACTCACCCGCGCTCGCCCTACGCTTAGACTACAGGAGGAAGCAACTCCCCGACTGCCCCAGCCGTTTGATCGGTCTCCGGGTCGTCCGCTCCATAGGGACAAATAGCACGACAGACCATGAATAATAACCTAAGGAAGAGCGTATATCTGCTCCTACTCCTCCTACCGACCCTCGCACCGGCACTAGGACAGACACGAGAGATGGCACAGTCACAGATAGATAAGCTAGCAAAGATAGAGACGGACAGCATCTCCTCCTACGCAGACTCCAATACCTATGATGAGGAATACTTCGCCGAGGACGAGCCTGCAACGATCTACTATCCGAAAAATCTGAAGGGCAGGGTCCCCGCAGTGATCGTCGTGCATGGATTCAATTGCAAGCAGAAGTTTCTGCAGAAGATCCCCCAGCACCTCAGTTCGCACGGCTTTATCTGCATTACCTACACTGCTCTCGACCAGAAACGCCCATTCCAGTGGCCTCCCGGGCTAATGGCGGCGTACCAGATCCTCCGAGGTGAGAGCATGAGACCGGACAGCCCTATCTACAATCATGTCGACCTCGATGCGGTGGCACTCGTGGGACACTCCATGGGCGGTGCCGGAGTACTCCACACCGCCATGATGCCCTACCCCAATGGCCTTAGCGGAAAGATCAAGACGGTCGTCGGTCTCAATCCCTACAACGGCGGTCCCCTTGTCGCAAAGGTGGGCGGCGGCGCTAATGACAGCCTCGGAGACGACCTCTCAGAGCTAAAGATCCCGACGATGATACTGACAGGAAGCTACGACATCCTCGCCTTCCCCTGGAAGTCGCTCGCCTTCTACAACAGCCTCCGCGGTCCCGCCAAGCACGCTTTCCTCTCGATCGACCGTATGGACCACGCTGACTGGTACTTCATCCCGAGTGAGCCCAAGTACCCGATCCTCCGGGCCATCGTATACAGCTGGCTCAGGGCATACCTGGCTGACGACCCAGAGTACAGGGACTACTTCGTGGATCGCCCCGGCAGTGCTTTCGACAGGTACCTCAAGCCCCACCTCAGCAACGACCCCAATCCACTTACCAGAGGAGGCGAACCCTTCCCCCCCTACCTACTCTCGGAGGAGGGTGATCCACTTGGAGCAACCAACTAAAAGTGCTACCTTTGCAGTCGCAAATGTCACCCGGACGTACGGGGTGATCATGCGTAAATAGTATTCACCACTCATTTTTGTCACTAGATATGTATCTGGACACAGCAAAGAAGAAAGAAATCTTCGGTGAGTATGGTACGTCAGATCAGGACACCGGCTCCGCAGAGAGCCAGATCGCGCTCTTCACGTACCGCATCTCACACCTCACGGAGCACCTTAAGAAGCACCCGCAGGACTTCAATACCTCACGCTCCATGAAGCTCCTCATCGGTAAGCGCCGCAACCTGCTCGACTATCTGATGCGCAACGACATCGATCGCTATCGCGCCATCATCGAGAAACTGAACATCCGCAGATAATCAATACCACCCGAGTAAAGTGGTGTCACATAGAGGCTAAAGATCAGGTCAAGTAAGATCCAAACCTCAGGGGCTTGCAAGAAGTAAAAAACTTTCTTACCTTTGCAAAGCAATAGCACGAAAGTTTTCGGTCCGTTCGTCTAACGGTTAGGACGCAAGATTCTCATTCTTGAAATAAGGGTTCGATTCCCCTACGGACTACTAATTCTTCCCCAACTTCTTGCAGGGACACACTCTCGAACGGGTGCAGATAGAATAATCCAATCATGGCAAATCATAAGTCAGCACTTAAGAGAATAAGACAAGCCAGCGCACGCCGCACACACAATCGCTACTACGGTAAGACGATGCGTAATGCGGTTCGCGACTTCCGCGCCCTCGATGATGCCACCAAGGCTGAGGAGACCCTCCCGCAGGTTACCTCTCTGATCGATCGTATGGCAGGCAAGGGTCACATCCACAAGAATAAGGCTGCCAACCTGAAGCACTCTCTCGCAGAGAAGCTCAATAGCCTCAAGGGTAATCAGGCTAACGCGTAAAAAAGAAGCCGAAGTCATCGCCCTAAAAACGATCTCGGCCCAAGCTATTTGGTCCGTTCGTCTATCGGTTAGGACGCAAGATTTTCATTCTTGAAAGATGAGTTCGACTCTCATACGGACTACATAGTTTACGAGCTGTCAGTCACCACGACTGACAGCTCTTCTTTTACCCCATACACCGGGCTAGCTCCGCAGAAGAGAGCAAGAGCATATCACGCAGCAATCCCGAGGAAATGAGAGCCTCAGTCGGAGTAGCTCTCACAGATCTCTAATACCGGTAATAGTTTAGCGCCGCTCTTGGTTCCATTTACCTAAGACGAATCCGGGAGACAATTGGTCATATCTCTGCAAATTGGTAATTTTACCCCTAAGAATATACGAGACTTATATCCGACCAATTATGAAATTTACAGTAGGCAGCCAGCAACTAAGCAGCAGGCTATCGATCATCAGCCGAGTGATCCCCTCTGCCGGCAAGACCGGAGGCACCTCAGCGATCATCAACGATGTACACCTTGAGATCAAGGGCGGCATCCTCCGTATGACCGGTACGGACGGCGAGACGCGCCTCACCCTCTCACTCCGCACCCAGACACACGAGGGCGAGGACTACGCCATCTGCATCCGACCGGAACACCTGCTACTGCCGCTTAAGGAGCTCCCGGCACAGGACCTTACCTTCGATATCGACACGGACAATCAGCACATCAATGTCCGCTACAGCAACGGTCACTTCGACTTCGTCGGACAGGACGCCGCCAATTACCCCGATGTGGTGGCTCTGGATGAGCAGTCCACCGTGCTGGATCTGCCTACGGGCGTCTTCAGCAGAGGACTGACCTACACAGACTACGCAGTTTCTGTCGAGGACACCCGTCCTCTCCTGTGCGGCGTCCACATCGACATAAGTCAGGAGCAGATCTCATTTGCCGCTACTGACGGGTATATGATGGCACTGTACAAGAATCGGTCAGTACAGCTTAGCGAGTCCCCCGAGGGCAAGTCATTTACCCTACCGGGCAAGCCGGTATCCCTCATCAAGCTCCTCTTTACCCACCGGAGTCCCGGCACCACCTCGGATGTAGAGGGTGCTGAAGGAGCAACAGAAGAGACCGCTCCGACGCTGGAGGACACGATCCGGGTGACTGTATACGCCAATTACGCCACCTTTGAGCGTGAGGATATGCGACTCCAGTGCCGCCTGCTCGATGGCAAGTACCCCAATTGTGAGAGCGTCATCCCGCAGGACAATGACAAGAGCATTATCGCTGACCGGAGTCAGTTGCTGGCAGCCTTCCGACGCGTCTCCATCTTTGCAAACGATGCGACCAAGCTGATCAACCTGGTTCTGACGCCTAATCAGCTGCAGCTGGATGCAAAGGATCTCGGCTACTCCACCTCGGCGCAGGAGACCCTGCCGGTCAATTACAGCGGGACGGAGAAGTTTGAGATCGCCTTTAGCGCTCTCCACCTAATCAAGATCCTGAGTATCCTACCGGGAGATGACGTCGAGCTCCTGCTTGGTGACCGGGCTCACGCCGCCATCATCACGCCTCAGGAGAGGGACGAGGACGAGACAATCATCGCCGTAGATATGCCGCTGCTGATATGAGTCTGATCGACCAGCTTCCACAGCTACGACTGGAGAGACCACTCGTATTCTTTGATCTCGAGACGACAGGCATCGACCCGGCCAGAGACCGGATCGTGGAGATAGCACTCGTCAAGGTGCTACCGGATGGCAGCGAAGAGTCGCTCTCCACGCGTGTCAATCCTCAGTGTCACATCCTGAAGTCGTCCACGGCAGTCCACGGCATCACAGACGAGGATGTAGCGAATATGCCTACCTTCTCCGAGATCGCCAAGCGGGTGGCAGGATTTATCGAGGGATGTGACCTGGCGGGGTACAATTGCAATCGCTTTGACCTCCCTATGCTCAGCGAGGAGTTTTACCGCTCCGGCGTGCCTGTCGACCTGCACAGCCGTAAGGTGGTTGATGTGCAGGTGATCTTCCACAAGCGGGAGGCACGGACACTCACAGCTGCGCATCAGTTCTACTGCGGCTCCACCTTCGACGGCGCTCACGGCGCTCTGGCGGACACCCAGGCGACCTACAACGTCCTGCGTGGTCAGCTCGCCAAGTACCCCGACCTTCCTAATGACATCAACCAGCTCGATGAGTACACGACTCAGCGCCGGATCGTGGACTTTGCCGGACGCTTCATCTATAACGATCGTGATGAGGTGGAGTTCAATTTCGGGAAGCACAAGGGGCGTCTCGTCTCGGATGTACTGAAAAGGGAGCCGGGATACTTCTCCTGGATGATGAATAGCGACTTCCCGGAGGACACGAAGTTTCAGCTACAGAAGATCAAGAAAGCGATCGACCTCAAGAGCGATAGTCCCGACCATGTCTAACCTGAGTGGCAAGCACATTGTCCTGGGGGTCACCGGCAGTATAGCAGCCTACAAGGCTGCTCCTCTGATCCGACTTCTGATCAAGGCGGGAGCAGAGGTGCAAGTGGTGATGACGGAGGCTGCGAGGGAGTTCATCACCCCCCTCACCCTCTCCACACTCTCAGGTCGTCCGGTATTGTGCGACTTCTTTGACCGAACGGATGGATCCTGGCACAGTCATGTAGAGCTTGGACTCTGGGCGGACCTCTTCCTCGTGGCACCGGCCACCGCCTCCACGATGGCGAAGATGGCGTACGGCATAGCCGACAACCTCCTCGTCACCTGTTACCTGGCGACTCGAGGACGGGTCTACGTCGCCCCAGCCATGGATCTCGATATGTACAGCCACCCATCGACAGTCGCATCAGCCACACGTCTCCGGGAGATGGGCGCCACAATACTTGAGGCCGCTGAGGGGGAGCTCGCCAGCCATCTGATCGGTAAGGGACGACTGCCGGAGCCGGAGGAGATCGTCCGGAGACTGGAGACGGATCTGGAGGACGAAACTCAGACAGACCAGCCCCTCGCCGGGAAGCACCTCCTGATCACGTCCGGTCCGACGTACGAGCGGATCGATCCGGTCCGCTTTATCGGCAACTACTCCTCCGGACGGATGGGGAAGGCTCTCGCAGAGCAGGCACTTCGTCTCGGCGCAAGGGTCACCTTCGTCACCGGACCCGCTCAGATCCTCCCCTCACCCAATCCGAGACTGGAGCAGATCAGGGTAGAGTGCGCCGAGGAGATGCTTCAGGCATGTCTCGGAGTGACCTCGTACGATGTGGGGATCTTCTGCGCAGCTGTGGCAGACTATAGGGTGGCGAGTCCCGAGATGCAGAAGGTCAAGAGGGAACACCGCCCTACTATGACGCTAGATCTGGTGACCAATCCCGACATTGCGGCGCTTATGGGTGAGCGAAAGGAGCGAGGACAGATTCACATAGGATTTGCCCTCGAGACCCACCTTGACCTCGACCAAGTAAGGGATAAGATGAAGCGGAAAAACTTTGACCTCATCGTTGCCAATACCCTCGAGGACGACGGTGCAGGATTTGGGACCGAGACCAATAGGGTCACCCTCCTGAGCAGAGATGGCACGATCGATCAGACTCTGCCGCTGATGAAGAAGGAGGAAGTAGCACTTGAGATCCTCAGGTCACTTCCTCAGCTTTTCTGACCCCCATTATGCGCCTCACACGTCTGCACCTTCTTCTCCTTACCCTAACACTACTCGCTATGCCACTGACCGCTCAGCAGCTGGTTCAGACTCGCGTGGAGGTGGATGCGTCGGCACTCAGTGCAACGGGAGCAAAGGAGGTCGAGGGACTCCGAGAGCGCATCCGGAAGTTTGGCGACGGCTTCAGCCCCGATGTCAGGCTCAGCATGACGCCAAAGGAGCCGATGCAGGTGTCTCTATATATCCGGCTGACCTCGGGATCAGGACAGCACTTCACGGGAGACCTCACACTGACAGCCTACAGACCGATCTACGGAAGTGAGCAAGAGAGCCCGCTCTGCATCGTGATGGAGCGGGACGTGCCTATTCATTACAGTGAGGCGCGGAGCTTCTACCCTCTCCGGGGGGCGATCCCCGAGAGCATCTTGGGGCGTCGTCTGTACTATTATCTATCGGTGGCGATGCTT
The DNA here is from genome assembly GCF_934359325.1 of uncultured Porphyromonas sp. GTDB lineage: Bacteria > Bacteroidota > Bacteroidia > Bacteroidales > Porphyromonadaceae > Porphyromonas_A. The sequence goes on along the minus strand of NZ_CAKRLH010000021.1, from coordinate 3,323 downwards.
CTCTACTACGACTCCTTTGACACACTGGGTGGGCAACCCTTCCTGGATCATCTCCTGCCGAGGTCGGAGGAGCTCAGCGATGCCTGGAGAGAGGTGGGCGACTTGCGCACTGCGCCCCTCAGCCCGGAGCGGCTACTTCCCGAGCTGCGGGGGAGAGAGGGGACGGAGGCGAGGGAGCTCTACTGTCTCTACCACAGGGAGGTACTGGACGAGCCTATGGAGTCGAGAGGGCGAGAGAGCCTGAAGTACTGGCTGGTGGAGATGGATAAGCTGCGCCTCTCCATGCAGATCCCGAGACTGATACAGATGATCGGCGAGACCAAGGCGGGAGAGCTGAAGCAGTGGAGTAATGATCCGGAGGTTAGAGCCCAGGTAGAGGAACTTATCCCATGGATCAGAGAGTAATAGAGCAAGGGAATGATCACACATCTCCATATCAAGGATTTTATCCTCATAGACTTACTGGAGTGGGATCTCCGGGAGGGATTCACCTCCATCACCGGAGAGACCGGCGCAGGTAAGTCGATCATCATCGGCGCCATAGAGCTGATCCTCGGCGGGAGAGCAGATATCCGCAAGATGCTCCGCCCCACAGCCTCTAAGGCAGTCGTGGAGGCGACTTTTCTTCTGGAGGAAAAGATAGGACTAAGACCGGTATTTGAGCAGAATGACCTCGACTACAGCCCCACCTGCATCCTGAGGAGAGAGATCCTGAGTAGCGGGAAGAGCAGAGCTTTTGTCAATGACACACCTGTCTCTGCAGCCCTGCTCAAGGAGATCGGAGACCATCTCGTCGACATCCACTCCCAGCACCACAATAGACTGATCGGCGATCCGGACTTCCAGCGATCAGTCATAGACATGCTCTCAGACAATAGCAGCCTAAGGGAGAGCTACACCGAGAGCTATACTCATTACCGTGACCTCTCTGCCCAGCTCGCTGCAGAGCAGGAGAGAGTGCGCAAGGAGAGAGAGGAGGAGGACTACATCACCTTCCAGTACAAGCAGCTGGACTCCGCACATATTACTATGGGAGAGGAGGCGGAGCTTCGGGAGCGACTGGCTATGGCAGAGCATGCGACGGAGATCTCTCAGCTGATGCAGGAGCTTGCCGGTCTCGACGCCTATAGTCGAGACGATGATACATCGGTGCTCTCGAGGATCCACACTCTGGCACACGACTGCAAAGGGCTGACTGATACTCTCCCCGCTGCCGGCGAGTATGGTGAGCGGCTCGAGGCGGTCTACATCGAGCTAAAGGATATCAGCAACAGCGCTGCCCGAAGACTTGATGAGATCGAGATCGACCCGCAGGAGCTGGCTCAGCTCCAGGACCGGATGAATCAACTGCAATCGCTCATCTACAAGCACAACGTATCGGATGGCGACGAACTGATCCAGCTAAGGGATCAGTATAAGGAGCAGCTGGACTCCATCACCTCCGGAGAGGATCGCATAGGTGAGCTGAAGCAGAAGGTGGAGAAGGCTCGCCTGGCCGCCACCGACCTTGCGGAGCAATTGACTAAGACCAGAGAGCAGGGGATCAAGTCCTTTGTCCCCTCTCTCATGGAGGGCATAGACGAGCTGGGGATCAAAGGAGCGTCATTTAAGGTCAGCATGACCAAAACAAAGGAGCTGACCGCCACCGGTCAGGATGAGATCCAGTTTCTCATAGCGACCAATAAGCAGACCACCCTACTCCCCATCAACGAGATCGCCTCCGGAGGAGAGATCTCCAGGATAATGCTCGCCCTTAAGGCGATCATCGCTGAGCATCAGATCCTCCCGACCATCATTTTTGATGAGATAGACACAGGTGTCAGCGGACGTGCAGCAGACCAATTGGGACGCATCATGAAGCGCCTCAGCCGCCATCTGCAAGTTCTTTCCATCACACACCTACCGCAGATAGCCGCGCAGGCTGATCAGCAAGTGATCGTCGTCAAGGAGGAAGGCAAGGAGAGCTACAATACCTCACTTCGTCCGGTGGAGGGAGAGGATAGAGTCCGAGCGATAGCCACAATGCTGAGCGGCTCGACTCAGACGGAAGCGGCACTCGATAATGCAAGAGAACTACTCAACAATCATAAACCTTAAATACACCAATAAACTATCATGTCTAAAAAAGCTATCACTACCGAAAAAGCGCCTGCAGCCATTGGTCCCTACTCTCAGGCAATCCAGACAGGCGACCTACTCTTCATCTCCGGTCAGCTGGGACTCAATCCAGAGACCGGCAAGCTGGCCGGTGACACAGTCGAGGAGCAGTGCCGTCAGTCCTTTGCCAACATCAAGGCAATCCTTGCCGAGGCAGGCATGACGATGGACAACGTCGTGAAGTGCATCGTCTATCTGACCAATATGGGAGACTTTGCCTCAGTGAATAAGATCTATGCAGAGCAATTCTCTGCCCCCTTCCCTGCACGTTGCGCCTTCGCCGTAAGTGCACTCCCCGCCGGTGGAGTAATCGAGATCGAGGTTACAGCAGCCAAGTAACAGCAGACGTCATCCGGATCAGCGAGCGTAGACGATCTCCTGTCTGCGCTCGCTGAGCGTTCACAGTCAGCCGACACGTACACAATGTCCTGCCGCCAAAGAAAAAGTACCTTTGCGGTAAGAAATCATAGAATAAGAGTATAGAGTGCTGGACTTCCTCATCAATTACGGCTACATCGGCGTCTTCATCGCCGCGTTTCTCGCTGCTACCGTACTTCCATTCAGCTCGGAAGTAGTTTTTGCCGGCGTCCTCGCCAGCGGCGCTACTTATTGGCAACTTATCATTGCTGCGACAATCGGGAATAGTCTTGGAGGGATGACCTGTTATTGGCTCGGATCTCTCGGTAAGTTGGAGTGGCTGGAGAAGTATTTCAAGATGAAAGAGGAGCAGATCCAGAAGTGGGTGACCAAGATCCATGGGCGTGGCTCCTGGGTCTCTATATTCGTGGCACTACCCGGGGTCGGGGACTTCATCGCCGTGGCGATGGGCTACCTGCGAGACAATGCATGGGGCGTCCTATTCTGGATGACTCTCGGGAAGTTTATCCGCTACGTGGTGGTCGGAGAGGCGACTAAGGCAGCCCTCAGCGCTCTCTGAGAGGAGCCATCCTCACAACGCCCGCAGACCAAAACACATCGACCACCGAGACGATCCGGACGAGACAGACCCCATCTACACCTCGGTCAGTAGGCTTTGACAAGTGGGACGGGGTGAAGTGCAGCAAAGGTACTACCCCGAAGAGAGTGATTGTCCCGTAGGGTCTCGTAAAGTATATTAGCTGCAAAAAGAATCAACTATACTTATGTCAGACAGACTGCACACGATA